>CAZPWP010000437.1:0-1508 GCA_964590295.1 uncultured Victivallis sp. | reverse complement strand
CTGCGAATCAACTGCACCTTCTCCCGGTCGAGCGTCTCCGGATTCACTTCGATCGAGATCTCGGTCGTCTTCTCCGGCTTCAGCCGACCGGCAATCGCCGTGAAAAGCCGTTCGAGCTGCGCGGTCGAGAGCAGTGTCGGCGTGCCGCCGCCAAAATTGATCGTCTCACAAGGCCCCTCCGGCTCGTACTCCGCCAGGTCGGATTCGATCCGTTCGAGGTAGCGCCCGATCATGTGGGCGGTAGGTTTGGGTTCGGAATAGAAAGCGCAGTATCCGCACTTGCTCCGGCAGAAAGGGACATGAAAATAGTAGTTCATTCTGTCATTAGTCCGGCTGATGTAAAGTTGACCAGATATTCGATTCCGGCCGCCAGCGCGGCATCGGGGAAATCGAACTTCGAATTGTGCAGCGCCGGGCAATTTTCTCCCGTTCCCAGCTTCACGTAAACGCCGGGACAGCGCTGCAGATACCAGGCGAAATCCTCCGCCCCCATCGACGATGCGGCGAGTTCGACAAACCGCCCCGCCCCGATCGTCTCCCGAATCACCCGGCGGGCAAGCGCCGTCGGCCCCGGTGCATTGCGCGTCACCGGATAGGCGAGATGATAGTCGATCTCAAAGCTCGTCCGGTGCGCCCGCGAGACCGATTCAACCACTTCACGGAACCCGGTTTCCAGCTGGGCGGCGACCTCCATGTCGAGCGCGCGCGCCGTACCTTCGAGCACCACCTCGCCGGGGATCACGTTGGCCAGCTCGCCGCCCGCGATCCGGCAGACACTGAGCACCGCCGCCTGCTGCGGATTGATCCGGCGGGAGACCACGCTCTGCAGCTCGACGACGACCGCCGCCGCCGCCGCCACCGGGTCAATCGCCTGGTCCGGACGGCTGCTGTGACCGCTCTTTCCCCGGATCGTCACCTTGAAGTGGGCGCAGGATGCCATCATCGCGCCGTCACGCAGCGCCAGCACGCCGACCGGCAACCCGGGCATGCCGTGGAGCGCGGTCACCAGATCGGCACGCGGATTCTCCAGCGCACCGGCCTCGACCAGATCGCGCCCCATCGCCCGGTTCTCCTCGCCCGGCTGCCAGATGAAACGGACACTGCCGTCGAAGCTGTCGCGGCGCGACGCGAGCAGTTCCGCCGCGCCCATCACCATCGCCGCGTTCGCGTCGTGGCCGCAGGCGTGCATCATCCCGGGATGACTGGAGGCATACGGGACACCGGTCTCTTCATTGAGACGCAGCGCGTCGATATCCGCCCGGAGCGTGACGTTCCGCCCGGGGCCGCGCCCGTGCAGAATCGCCACCACATCGGTCTCGAGAAAGGGAGGCAGCACCTCCAGATCCAGGCCGGCAAGACGCGCGCGGATGGCGCGCGCGGTTTCGAACTCCATCCCTGCGACTTCCGGAATCCGGTGCAGGGCGTGGCGGAATTCGATGATCCCGGGGAGAATGTCCGCTGTAGTCCGCATCATTCGCAAAAGACGATCTTTCCGCCGACCATGGTCA
>CAZPWP010000436.1:0-1517 GCA_964590295.1 uncultured Victivallis sp. | reverse complement strand
CTGTCGGGCGGCTTCGGGACTTTCCCCCGGCAGTCGTACGCCATGCCGGGCGCACCAACAGAACGCCCGTCCCTCCGCTATCGGGAGGACGGGCGTTTTCTTCGCCGCCGCCCCTTTCACTGCGGCGGAGTTTCAGCACGCGATTACTTCTTCGTATTGACCTGCTGGAACTCGTCCACCGCCTTCTGGGCGATGTTCCGGAGGAACTGCGCCTCTTCCGCGCTCAGCCCCTTCGGCACGAATTTGATCTCGGAGGTTTTGCGGCCGAAGAGTTCGGCGAACCAGACGCACGACTGCAGATAGCAGCCGCGCTCGTTGAGGTGAATGTAATCGACGATCAGCTTCCAGTTCCCCTCTTTGTCCTTGCGCCAGTAGTTGTTGCCGATGAAGGCGCCCTGCGGCTCGGTGAGCCGATTCGGATAAACCGCCTTTTTGATGTCCTCGGCGGTATAACTCTGCTGGAATTTCACCGGTTGCTCCGCCCGCGCCATCTGCACGGCGAATCCGGAGGGAATGATCCGGCAGTTGAACTCCTTCGCCGTATTGACGTAGTTGGCGAAGAGTTTCTCATACATCTCCTTGTAGTCCTTGCAGCACCACTTGCCGAATCCGGGGTGGTCCGGGCGATAGGACCAGGTCATCTGGATGACGATCTCCGCCTGCGGCGCATACTTGCGCACGTAATCGTAGAGGTTCTTGAACCACGGCTGATAGCTTTCCGGCCGGAAGCTCAGGCTGCTCACCTGCTGCAGCGTGACGATGTCCCACTCCTTCGACGTCAGCTTCTCCTTGAGCGTGTATTTGCCGTAATAAGGCTTGTACTCCGGGTCCTTCTCCGACTTCTCCACCTCGCGCCAGTGACGCTCCAGCGCGCAGCCGCCGATATTGGCCCGTTCCAGCACCAGCCGGCAGTCCGGCACCGACTCCACGATCTTCGGCAGGAATTCGAAGACGCTGTCGGCGAAACTGTTCCCGATGGTCAGCACCTTCAGCTCCTGCGCCCGCACACCGGCCGCGCAGCACAGCACAGCCGCCCCAAGCATCAATCGTCTCAACATGCATCAATCCTTTCCGTTGTAGTGAGAAGATTCGAAAATATACTCCGTTTCTCCGGCAAATGCAAGATTGCCGGTTGCAGAAATCCGCCGTCCTCCTCAAAAAAAGAACTCATTTCCCGTGCGTCACCTGCAGCATCCTGCCGCAGGCGCCGCCGATCCTCACGGCCGCCACGCCGCCGGGCCGCCACTGCCGCCGAAAAGCATTCCCGGTTATCCGGCCCAGACCACGCATGGAGCAAAAGAGGGTTACCGCAACACCGGAAGTTCCCTGCGGAGCAACGGACATTACCTTGCCGGAATTCCCGCAAAACAGAGCCTCAACCGACCGGTGACGGTGACGGAGTTCGCCGGCTGCGCACCCAATCCCCATCGGCATGAGATGGGGCTCTTCTTCACCTCTTCGACGGTTTTTGCCATACGTCACACCTCTTTCACGCTCGAAATTTCGGGGAGTTGATC
>CAZPWP010000435.1:0-1524 GCA_964590295.1 uncultured Victivallis sp. | reverse complement strand
GGCCCTCCAGCTCCCGCATCTCTTGTTTCGCTTCGGCAGTCTGCCCGTCTCCCCCTCGCCATGGGGCCGGCCGGGCGCTTACTTTCATCGCGGCGTTTTTCTCAAAATACGTTCATTTCTGTCAAGAACCGTCGAAGAACCCTTTCCATGCATTAAAAATAAACCACGGAATTTCCGGAAACAATCGACAGAGAACCTCCAGGGATTCCTTGAGGAAGAAATGAGGAGAAATCCTGATGGACTTGAAAAATAGAATTCCATGTGCTATTATGAACCAGGGCAAATCAATGCTCATTGACAAGGCATCCATTCCTTCACAAAATCTGGGACAATAACAATTTGTTTTGTGCGTAATGCCGGAGCTTAAACCGGGTGAATGTATTGACCAGATATTGCCGAACAAGCCCCCTGCCCCGTTCAGCAGCGGGAAGCGGAGGCGTTTTCGCCCCGCGCGCTCCGGCTGCCGGAGGAGCTGCTGCGTCCGGAACCGCACCTTCTCCGTGGCTGAACCGGAAGAGCCCCTTTCGCCGGGAATGGACGCGGCGGGCTTGCATTTTTCCTCCCGGGCACTATATTTACCGGAGAAAAATCCATCTCGGCAACTTCAGGAGGAGCAAATCATGACCAGAATCTTCGATCACATCACCGACCTGATCGGCGGCACGCCGCTGCTTCGCATCCACCGCCTCAACGACGGCAAGGCCGACCTGCTGGCGAAGGTGGAATATTTCAATCCGGGCGGCAGCGTCAAGGACCGCGTCGGCCTCGCCATGATCGAGGACGCCGAGGCGCGCGGCCTGCTCAAGCCGGGCGCGCTGATCATCGAACCGACCAGCGGCAATACCGGCATCGGCCTCGCGCTGGCCGCCGCGGTCAAAGGCTACCGGCTGATCCTCACCATGCCGGAGACGATGAGCGTCGAACGGCGCAAGCTGCTGGCCGCCTACGGGGCGGAACTGGTGCTGACGCCCGGAGCCGCCGGCATGCAGGGGGCGATCGACCGGGCGGAGGCGCTGCGCGCCGCCAATCCGGGCTCATTCATTCCGCAGCAGTTCGGCAATCCGGCCAATCCCGCCATCCACCGCCGGACCACCGCGCTGGAGATTCTGAACGACACCGACGGAAAGGTCGACGCCTTCGTTGCCGGCGTCGGTACCGGCGGCACCCTCTCCGGCGTCGGAGAAGTTCTCAAGGAGAAGAATCCCGCCGTCAAGATCTTCGCAGTGGAACCGGATACCTCCGCGGTGCTCTCCGGCGAGGCTCCCGGCGCCCACAAACTGCAGGGCATCGGCGCCGGATTCGTGCCGGAGGTGCTCGATACCGGCGTGATCGACGGCATCTTCAAGATCTCCGCCGAAGAGGCGGGTCGGATCGCCCGCTCGTCGGCGAAGGAGGAAGGGCTGCTCATCGGCATCTCCTCCGGCGCGGCGCTCGCGGCGGAGCTGAAGCTCAGCCGTGAGCCGGAATGGGCCGGGAAACGGATCGTCGTCCTGCTGCCGGATTCCGGGGAACGCTATCTCTCAA
>CAZPWP010000434.1:0-1527 GCA_964590295.1 uncultured Victivallis sp. | reverse complement strand
GTCTTCATCGACGTTGGAAATGACAAATGTGTTTCACAAAATTTGGGACAATAACCAACCATAAAACAGGAATTGCGGAAATGAACGAAAATTGGAAAATCGAAACCCGGGCGGTCCAGTGCGGCTATGTCCCCGGCAACGGCGCCCCCCGGGTCCTGCCGCTCTACCAGAGTACCACCTTCAAGTACAACGACGCGCAGAGCGTCGCCGACCTCTTCGACCTCAAGCGGGACGGCTTCTTCTACACCCGCCTCGCCAATCCGACCGTCGATGCCTTTGAAAAACGGATGGCCGCGCTCGAAGGCGGTGTCGCCGCCGTCGCGGTCAGCGCCGGCCAGACCGCCACGATGCTCTCGGTGCTCAACCTCGCCTCGGCGGGCGACCACGTTCTCGCGGTCTCCAGCCTCTACGGCGGAACCATTTCTCTGCTGACCAGCACCTTCCGCAAGATGGGGATCGAGGTGAGCTTCGTTCGTCCCCATGACGACTCCGCCGCCGTCGCCGCCGCGATCCGACCGAACACCAAGGCGGTCTTTGCGGAAACGCTCGCCAATCCGGCGCTGGTGGTGCTCGACATCGAACGCTTCGCCGATATCGCCCACGCCGCCGGAATTCCTCTCATCGTCGACAACACCTTCCCGACCCCCTTCCTCTGCCGTCCCTTCGAGTTCGGCGCGGACATCGTCACTCACTCCACCTCCAAGTATGCCGACGGTCACGCCCAGTGCGTCGGAGGAATCATCATCGAAAAGGGCGGATTCAACTGGAAGAACGGCAAGTTCCCCGACCTGTGCGAACCGGATCCGGCCTATCACGGGCTGGTCTACACCGACAACTTCGCCGCCTGTCCCTATTCGGTGAAGCTGCGCGCCCAGTTCATCCGCGACATGGGTGTGCCGATGGCGCCCTTCAACGCCTTCCTCACCAATCTCGGGCTGGAGACGCTGGCGCTGCGCATGGAGCGCCACAGCCGGAACGCGCTCGCGATGGCCGAATTCCTCGAGGCGCATCCGAAGGTCAGCTGGGTGAACTATCCCGGCCTCGTCTCCTCCCCCGAATATGAGATGGCGCAGAAGTACCTGCCCAACGGCGCTTCCGGCGTGCTCTGCTTCGGTGTCAAGGGCGGCAAAGCCGCCGGGGAGCGGGTGATGAACTCCCTGCGGCTGGCCGCGATCGTCGTTCACGTCGCCGACGTGCGGACCTGCGTGCTCCATCCGGCCAGCATGACCCATCGGCAGCTCTCCGACGCCGAACTCGAGGCGGCGGGCGTCTCGCCTGACATGATCCGCCTCTCGGTGGGCATCGAGAACATCGACGACATCAAGGCGGATTTCGAGCAGGCGCTGGCAAACGCCTGAAGAATTTCCAACCGTTCCACCGGGGCGGGAAGAGTGCGGAAGCGCTTCTCCCTGCCCCTTTTTCCGTCTCCCGGGCGGTGCGATCCGGGAAATTTTTAATACGGCGCTAACCGGAAACCAGCAATCCGGGGATATCTTATGCGGCAGATCCCCGAAGATGGAACCATCT
>CAZPWP010000433.1:0-1533 GCA_964590295.1 uncultured Victivallis sp. | reverse complement strand
GCAGGCGACGCAGAGTTCGGGAATGACCGCGGCGTGTCCGTCGCGCACCCGGATCGCCTTGACCGGGCAATGGCGGACACATTTGTAACAGTCCTGACACTCCGCCTCGATGGTGTAGACCGGATATGAATGGTTCATGGTGTGTCAGCTCCTCAGTTTGGCGTCCAGAAGATCGATCAGCGACTCGGAGTCCACCCGCTCGAAATTTTCTCCGTCGATGGAGAGGTTCGGGCCGGACTTGCACTTGCCGATGCAGCCGCGCCCGGAGAGGGCGCAGTCGATCTCGTGTTTCTGAAGGTATTCTTCGATGATCTGCAGATTCCGCTTGTTGCCCCGGGCAAAGCAGGAACTGCCCATACAGATGACGATGGAGTGTTTCACAGTTTTCCCCCCTCTAAATCCGCTCCCTGTTCCTCAAGTTCGCACAATCTTTCGGCCAGCTTGACCGAGAGGACCGCGAGGTCGCCGCCGAGATTGACCCGCTGGCAGATGACGTTGCCCTGCAGCTGCAGCGGATGTGCGGTGAAGTTCCAGATCGCCAGGATGCCGCTGTCGACCAGCAGATCGGCGACCTCCTGCGCCTCGTCGTCGGGGACGCAGAGGATCGCCAGGCGGATCTTGAGCCGCGACGCGAGATGGCGCAGCTCCGAGAGTCCGAAGACCGGCACGTCGTGGAGACTTGTCCCCCCCTTCGCGTTGCGGTCGAAAGCGGCGATGATCTTCAGGCCGTAGGCGGAAAATCCGCCGTAGCCGAGCAGTCCGGCGCCGAATCCGCCGGTTCCGACCAGGAACGCCTCCGAGGCATTCTTCCAGCCGAGAAAGGTTTCGATCGCATCGATCAGCTCCCGGACCCGGTAGCCGACGCCGGGGGACCCGACCGCGCCGACCATTTCAAGATCCTTGCGGACGGAAATCGTATCAATCCGCAGCGCCTTCGCCAGTACCGGGCTGGAGACCCGTTCCCGCCCTGCTTCGCGCAGACGGCGGAGCTCCCGCAGATAAGCCGGCAGCCGTTTCAACGCCGGAATACTGTAGGTTTTCTTGTTCTGCATGCACCCTCCCAATGATACGACAAAAAACTATCGCATGGCGGAAAAAATGCAAGTGGAATTCTTAAAATAATCCGAAAAATTTCATTTTCCGAACGGCTTTCCGAGTGCTCCCTGCCGCTTCCCTATGAACAATTTTTCCCGTTTTTGTACACAACCGTCGGCAACTCTTTTTGAAACTGGCTCTTTCCATTGGAATACTTCTGATGCCGGCCGGGTGTGCCTTCTGTCCGGTATCGGAGGAGAAGATTCTCGCGGAGAAGTTCGATTACGACTTCTACCTTGCCGGGAAAAACACTCCGGCCGAATATATGGTCAACCAGATCGCCGCCGCAGACTCCTCCCGGGCCAAGGCGATTCTCTCCGGACGGCTGGTGCCCGTCAATCCGGATGATTCGGTCTATGACGCACTCGGGCAGAACAACCGACGGGGTTCCTGCCTCGCTTCGCCGGAGGAGTCGATACAGGGAGTGCGGGCCGCCGC
>CAZPWP010000432.1:0-1533 GCA_964590295.1 uncultured Victivallis sp. | reverse complement strand
ACAATCAAACAAAAAGGAATTTTTCCCGATGCATGTGAAAACCTTCTGTGTCATGGCGGCGGCGGTCGCCGTCTGCCGGCTCGGCGCGGAAACGCCGGAACTGGAGTGGAATCCGGGCAGGTTCGGCCGGATTGCCGAACGGGACGGCAAGCAGTTCCTGACCGTGCAGGTACCTCCTGAAGCAAAGGATGAGATGAACTGCGCCGAAGCGAAAATCAATCTCGCTCCCTTCCGCGGAAGTGTGCTTAACTTCCGGATCCGGGCACGGGCGAAAGATGTTTCCATTCCGCCGCGTGCCTACAACGGCGTCAAATTCATGCTCCATTATGTCGATGGGAACGGGCGGGAGCATTGGCACAATATCAGGGAAGTGGCGGGAAGTTTCGACTGGAGGGAGCTGGTTTTTTCCGCGCCGATCCATGCGACCGCCGGAACCGGACTGGTGAAACTGGGGCTGCAGGAGAGTTCCGGGGAGGTGGAGTTCGACCTCTCCAGCCTGAAGATCGAACAAATGTTTGCTCCGGTGAACAGCAATTACAAGGCGGTCTACACCGACCGGGTGAAACGTGTCCCGCCGCTGCGCGGGGTAATGTCTCCGATCCGGGAGTTTACCGAGGACGACTGGAAGACCCTCAAAGAGTGGAATGTCAACCTGGTTCGCGCCCAGCTCTGCCGCAACTGGGGAAAGATCGGCACCGATCGCGACCTTGCAGAGTACGACAAGTGGCTCAACGCCAGGCTGGATCACTACGAAAAGATGTTCCGGATCGGATATGAGAAATACGGCCTGCGGTTCGTGATCGACCTGCACACCCCGCCGGGCGGTCGGAATGTAGACATGGACATGGCGATGTTCTATGAAAAACCCTATGCCGACCACTTCATCGAGGTCTGGAAACGGATTGCGACCCGGTTCAAAGGCAATCCGGCGGTCTGGGGATATGATCTGATCAATGAGCCGGTCCAGTCGAAGCCGGCGCCCTGCGACTACTGGAATCTGCAGCGGATGGCGGCGGAGGCGGTCCGGGCGATCGATCCGGACACTCCGATCATCATCGAGTCGAACAACTGGGACAATCCCGCGACCTTCAGCTACCTGCCGCCGCTTGAGATGAGGGATGTGATCTACCAGGTCCACATGTATGTGCCGGGCAACTTCACCCATCAGCTGGTCGGCAACAACTTCGGCGAGAAGGGACAGGCGCGGAAAGTCACTTATCCCGGGCGGATCGGCGGCGTCCAGTACGACCGCGAGGCGCTGCGGAAGGCTCTCGCCCCGGTCCGCGACTTCCAGCAGAAGCACGGGGCAAGAATCTATGTCGGGGAGTTCTCCGCCGCAGTGTGGGCGCCCGGCGCGGAGAAGTACCTGGCCGACTGCATTTCGCTCTTCGAGGAGTACGGCTGGGACTGGACCTACCACGCCTTCCGCGAATGGAACGGCTGGAGCCTCGAACACGCGGGCGACTGGCGGGATGAGGTCCGTCCCTCGGCCGACAATCCGCGCAAGCGGGTCTTGCTGGAGGGATTCCGCAG
>CAZPWP010000431.1:0-1537 GCA_964590295.1 uncultured Victivallis sp. | reverse complement strand
TTGTCATCTGTAATCGCTCAGAAACAAATGTGCGCAAAATATCGGACACTACCCCGGCGAATATGTCCACCGGGAGCTGGCCGAACGCGGCTGCGCGCTGCTCCACGATGAACAGCTCAGCGTCAAGGAGAGCGCCGCCCGGCTCGGATTTTCCAGCGCCTTCTGCTTTTCCCGGGTGTTCCGGAAGGTGTTCGGGGTGCCGCCCTCCGCGGGATAGAAGCAAAATCCGCGTCGGCATTGGCAAAATCCGGGAAAGATAGTATATTATACCTTTAATCTCAACAGCAACCAACTGCGGGGAACCGTCCGACGGCCCCGCGTGAGAGGCAAGGAGCCGGCAATCATGGCGGAAGATGATGTCAAAAATCAGGAGCTGATGGATAAGATCGTCAGCTTGTGCAAACGGCGCGGATTCGTATTTCCCAGTTCGGAAATCTACGGAGGATTCAACGGATTCTGGGACTACGGCCCCTACGGCTCGCGGATGAAGCGCGCCATCGAAAACCTCTGGTGGCACGAAATGGTCGAGACCCGCGACAACGTCGAAGGGCTTGATTCGACGATCATCTGCCACCCGCGCGTCTGGAAGGCCTCCGGCCACATCGACCAGTTCAGCGACCTCATGACCGACTGCAAAAAGTGCAAATCCCGCTACCGGGTCGATCAGATGGAGGACTCCACCACCTGCCCGAACTGCGGCTCGAAAGATCTGACCGAAGCGCGCGAATTCAACCTGATGATGAAGACCTTCGTCGGCCCGGTCTTCGACGACGAGCACGTCGCCTATCTGCGCGCCGAAACCTGCCAGCCGATCTTCGTGGACTTCCACAGCGTCCGGATCGCCACCCGTCAGAAGCTCCCCTTCGGTATCGCCCAGATCGGCAAGGCGTTCCGCAACGAGATCAATCCGCGCAACTTCACCTTCCGCAGCCGCGAATTCACCCAGATGGAGATGGAGTTCTTCTGCGACGGCGAAGAGGGCATGGAGTGGTTCGAATACTGGAAGCAGCAGCGGATCAACTACTATAAGAACAAGCTCAAATTCGACGACAGCTTCTTCCGCATATACGAGCACGAGAAGCTCGCCCACTACGCCAAGGCGGCGATCGACATCGAAGTCAAGTTCCCCTTCGGCTGGGGCGAACTTGAAGGGGTCCACCACCGCGGCACCTGGGACCTCTCGCGCCACAGCGAGTTCTCCGGTGCGGATCTCCAGTACATGGACCACGACAACGGCCGCAAACTCATGCCGACCGTCATCGAAACCAGCGTCGGGCTCGACCGCACCATGCTCGCACTGCTCGGCAAGGCCTACGACGAGGAGAAAGCCGCCACCAACCGCGAAGGGATGGAGGAGGATGTGCGTGTTGTGCTCCACCTGCCGCCGCTGGTCGCGCCGATTCAGGTCGCGGTACTACCGCAGTCGAAGAAACTCAAGGAGCAGACCTACGCCCTCTACAAGGATATCGACCGCCACTTCCGCGCCGAATACGACGACACCGGCAGCATCGGCAAGCGCTACCGCCGCCAGGACGAA
>CAZPWP010000430.1:0-1541 GCA_964590295.1 uncultured Victivallis sp. | reverse complement strand
GAAACAAGAGATGTGGGAGCCGGAGGGCCGGACGCCCTCCAGACCTCCCCGCCCGTGAACTGACCGCGCTGAACAGAGCGCGGGCCAAGCCGTGGAGACATGCTTCGCCGGCGGGGAATCCAGCCGCCGCGGGCGGCACCTCCGTCAGAAAGCGATCGGCTTGCCGGTCGCGGCGGATTCATAGATCGCATCGAGAATGCGCATCACGATCACGCCCTGCTCTCCGGTCGCCATGAAGGGCTTGCCGTCACGCACCGCATCGACGAACATGTGGTACGCACTCCGCACCTCCGGCACCGGCGGATGCAGCTTGCAGTCATACTGCTTGCCGTCGATCTCCTGATAGTATTCGACGTCGTAGGTGTACCCTTCGTTGAGGTTGTACTGGTAGATTCCCCCTTTGTCGCCGAGCAGCCGGGTGGACATCTGCTCATTCTCCTTGATGTTGCCCGCCCACGAAGCGTCGAGCTCCAGCGTCGCACCGTTGCGGAACTTGATCATCGCGCAGGCGAAATCCTCGACCGTGTAGTTCCTGACCAGTGCCGGAGCGATCTTGTTGTAGGTGCTGCCCATCACCCAGGCGACCTCCGGATACCCCATCATCCAGAGCGCGAGGTCGAGCCGGTGCACGCCGAGGTCGATCAGCGGCCCGCCGCCGGACTGTTTCTTATCGTAGAACCAGGAGCCGGAAGCGCCCTCGGTGTTGAAGCCGGATCCGGTGCCGCCGGGCACGCCACGACGGCGGAGCCACACGCTGCGGGCGTAGTAGATCTCTCCCAGCCGCCCCTCCTCGACCAGCGCCTTCATCGCGCGGGACTGCGGCGTGAACCGGTAGCTGAAGTCGATTCCAAGCTGACGGCTGCACGCCTTCGCGGTCGCCAGCATCTCCTCGGCCTCGGCGGTGTTCAGCGCCATCGGTTTTTCGCAGAAAACGTGCGCCCCCGCCTTCAAACCGGCGATGGTCAGCTCCTTGTGCTGATTGTTCGGAACGGCGACCGAGAGGATGTCGAGCTTCTCATTGCGGATCAAGTCGATCCCTTCGGCGTAGACCTTTCCCGGCCGGAACTCCTGCTTCGCCCGTTCGCGCCGGTCCGCCTGCCGGTCCGCGACGGCGACCACTTCGACGTCCGGATGGGTCATATAACCGCGAAGATGGTTGTACCCCATGCCGAGCCCGATCACACCTGCCTTCAACTTTGCCATGATTCGTTTCTCCCTGCTGTGTTGGAACCTGTTACTTGTTGCTGCCGTCGGCGTTCTGCATCACGCCCGCCTTGACCGCGGCGGGATCGATCGAACGGATCTCCTCCAGCGCCGGAGAGCACGGGGCGCCCATCGCGCGGAAGAAGACCGGCCGCGCCCAGCGGACCGCGTTGCCGATCACCCGGAGCACGTTTTCATTGTAGAAGTTCGAATAGGATTCGTGACCGGGCTGGAAGTAGAAAATCCTGCCGTAGCCGCGCTCGAAGGTCACGCCGCTGCGGAAGACGTTCCCGCCCTCGAACCAGCTGACGAAAATCAGTTTCCCGTCCTCGGGGATG
>CAZPWP010000429.1:1005-1564 GCA_964590295.1 uncultured Victivallis sp. | reverse complement strand
CGATCGGGCGCGACACCAGAATCCGGTCGTAGAGATTCTCGTTGAGCACCAGCTGCATGGCGGCAGCCAGAGCCAGCAGCGTCTTGCCGGTCCCCGCGCCGCCGACCAGCGTCACCAGCTTCACCGCCGGATCGAGCAGAAGATCAAGCGCCATGCGCTGCTCCCGGTTGCGCGGACTTACGTTCCACACCGAATCGGTCCTGGCACGATCCACCGGCACGAGCAGTTCATCGGCCCGGCAGCGGACGAGCGCCGACTGTTTCGGATTCCCCGCCGCCGTCGCCACCAGAAACTCGTTGGGGAGCAATCCGAACGGGCGTGCCGGCAGCTGATGCTCCCGGTAGAGCTTTTCGATCTCCGCCGCCGGAACTTCCGCCGCACGGAATCCGGTGTAGAGCGAGGAGCTGTTCACCTTGCCCCGCTCGAAATCCATCACCGCGATGCCGAGAGCATCCGCTTTGATGCGCAGATTGATGTCCTTGCTGATGAAGATCACCCGCCGCCCCCTGCGCTTGAGGTCATAGGCGACGCGGAGAATCCGGTTGTCCGGCGAGGAGCA
>CAZPWP010000429.1:0-995 GCA_964590295.1 uncultured Victivallis sp. | reverse complement strand
TCGCTGCCGAAGGTGACATCGACCTTGCGGGCCACCGGAGTGTCCTGCCCGGTCGTCGCCGTCAGCACGAACAGCTTCCCGGTCGCGGAGGCGGAGATCGTCGAAAGCGGCACCCCCAGCCGCAACTGGCCGGTCTTCGGCAACGCATTCTGCCGCAGGCGATCGAGATAACGGATCACCTGCCGCGCGTTTCTGCCGAGTTCATCGGAGTTCTTCTTGAACTTGTCCAGTTCTTCGATCACCGCCATCGGAATGACGACGTCGTTGTCCTGGAATGATTCGATGCTCTGCGCACTGTGCAGCAGCACGTTGGTGTCGAGGACGAATACCTTGGGTTTGCTCTCCTTGCTTTCCATCAGGGACCGGCGCTCCTTTCCGCCTGACTACGGCGCCGTCTCGTACTGGTGGACGGCGTTCTTCACCGCGGCATCCTTCGAGCGGACGCCGGTTCCGGAAGCCTGCATCGAACGGCGGGTGAAGAGGAAGAAGCAGACCGGCGTCTCGGTCACGGTGCACTGGACGTTGATCACCCGCGCCGCCCCCTTGGACTTCGCCTCACGGGTCAGCAGATTGACCACATTCTCCGTCGTTCCGGTGTACTGGAAGAGCGCGCACTTTCCATCCCCCGCCGCACTGCCGACCAGCAGCGGCAGCCCCCAGAAGTAGTATCCGGGAATCTCGACGAAAGTCTGGCAGACCGCCTTTTCGTTCGGCGTGCCCAGCCCGAGCGCGTTGAATTTCTGCGTGGACTCCACCGTGGTGCAGCCGCAGAACATCGCTCCGGCCAGCACCGCACCGCAGACAGCGAAAATTGTACTTTTCATTTCACACATCCTTCTTTTTCTTCTGGTTACTTCAAATGTTTCAGAGCCTTCGCGCCGATGTCCCGTCGGCAGAAGCCATTCTGGAACGAAATCCTGTCCACCGCCTCGTAGGCGTGCCTGATCGCCTCGCGAATGTCGCGGCCGCGGGCGGAGACGCCGAGCACCCGGCCC
>CAZPWP010000428.1:0-1565 GCA_964590295.1 uncultured Victivallis sp. | reverse complement strand
CCTTCCACGCCGCCGGAGTCAACGCGGAATACGGCGAATACAAGGACCGGCTGCGGCCGCGGCTGGCGCTCCTCTTCAATCCGCTGCCCTTCTATCTCTCCGCCCTCGGCTATTACTGGGACAATCAGTTCGACGAAGCGGCGGTCGACCTCAAGTACCTCTTCCGGATCCAGCCGGAGAACGAACTCTTCCGCCGCGACTATGCGACCGTGCTCCATCTGCTCGACGAAAAGATTCCTCCGGAACTCGCTTCGGTCAAGCCATGGGACTACCCGCTCACCGACAATCTGGCAGTGGTCATTCTGGCGCAAGGGGTTCCGCCGGGCTGGAAGGAGCGCAGCACCACCGTCCGCCTGCCGGGAATGGTTCCCGGGCACTGGAAGTTCAACCTGCCGGAGAACACCCGCGCTCAAGCGCTGACGCTCCGCGCCTCCGGCGGCGGCCGCCGCTGCGTCGGCAGTGAACTCGCCGACCTCACCAGTATCACGCAGGATGAATTCTGGCAGCTGACCATGCCGGAACTGGCGGCTGGCGCCGCCGCCGCCATTCGGAGCAAGACCATCGAGCACGAGGCGGCCAAGGCATCGCTCGCCGCCCTGCTCGCTTCGCCGAACTTCGACGGCAAAGCGACGGCGGTCGCGGCGGCGACGGCGCAGGTTGCCGCCACTTCGAGCGTTTCGATCAACGACACCGACTGGCGGCGCTGGGTGACGATCGCGCAGCGCTACCGGATTCTCCACCTGCCGATTCCGGGGAACCGGGAGATCACCGTCGAAGTCGAGGGCGCCGACCGGAAGAGCCTCTTCCGAAAAACTCTGAAATTCGAACCGGAAACCACCCGGGCGCTGATCTACCTCCGGGAGGCGGGCGGAAAATTTTACCTGAAACAGTGGAATACGATGGAGTGAAACTATGAACTGGCGACTCATGACTTTTCTCTTCGCCGCAACGGCCATGCTGCTGGCAACGGGATGTGCCTCCCCCGCCCGGATCATCGGGGTGGACAGCGACGAGGCGCTGGTGACGATCAGTGAACTCGATCCGGCCGACTGGAACCGGGCGGCGGCGGAGAACATCGACTCCCTGCTCGCCTCCGGCGCGCTCCGTCGCACCGACGGCAAGCCGGCGGTGGTGATGGTCAGCCGCATCCGCAACTACACGACGCTCCATCTGGAGTCGCAGATTCTGACCGACAAGATTCGCCGGGCGATCCTCCAGTCGGGGCAGGCGAAGGTGACCTCGGCGCTCGGCGCGGGCGGCAACCTCGACCTCGCCGTCCGGAGAATCCGCGACAAGGATTCCGACGATCTCTTCAACCAGGCCACCTTGCCGAAGCGCGGCACCGTAATCGCGCCGAACTTCAGCCTCTCCGGCGCGATCACCCAGCAGACCATCTATCAGGGACGCACCGAGGAGAGCTATTTTCTCTTCCATATGGCGCTCACCGATCTGGTGACCGGAATCGCCGTCTGGGAGCACACCGTGGAAATTCTGAAACAGGGAACCTATCCGCTCTTCTGAGCGGGCAAGCAGGAAAGGAATCCAGCATATGATCCAGCAGACAC
>CAZPWP010000427.1:0-1570 GCA_964590295.1 uncultured Victivallis sp. | reverse complement strand
GTTCGTATGCGAGGCGCTCCGGAACAGGCATATTTACCAGGATTCGCTCCCGTATCATCCAACGCAACAGAAAGGAAAAACTGGAAATGGGTAATTTCAGAAAACAATCAATATAAACTCAAGCAGGAGGGTAAAAATGACAATTTCAAAGAAGTATGGGACGGCAGTGAAAAATTTTCCTTCGTCGCCTCCCGCCGGAATCCCACTTCACACTGCAACCAGGGGGAGAAACACTTTTTACAGTTCGCGGCTGATCCGCATCGAACAGAAGCTCGGCCCGCACATCGTGCAGAACCGTTCGTCGCCGTGGTCGTGGTCGGGGGGCAGATCGCGTTCGGCGAGCGCCTCTTCCCGCAATTCGCGCGCCTTCTCCGGATCAAGCGCCAGTTCAAACTGCTTCTCCCAGTCGAATGCCGCCCGGGCATCGCTGATCGCGTCGTCGCGCTCGCGCGCACCCGGTTTGCCGAGCGCAATGTCGGCGGCGTGCGCAGCGATTTTGTAGGTGATTACGCCGTCGCGCACATCCCGCGCGTTGGGCAGCCCGAGGTGCTCCTTCGGCGTGACGTAGCAGAGCATCGCCGCGCCGGCATACGCCCCCATCGTCGCGCCGATGGCGCTGGTGATGTGATCGTAACCCGGCGCGCAGTCGGTGACCACCGGACCGAGGATGTAGAACGGCGCGTCGTCGCAGACCTGCTGTTCGCGCTTCATGTTCATCTCGATCTCGTTGAACGGAATGTGGCCGGGACCCTCCACCATCGCCTGCACGTCGGCTTTACGGCAGCGGCGGACCAGTTCGCCCAACACGTCGAGTTCAGCGAACTGCGCCTCGTCGCTCGCATCGGCGAGGCAGCCGGGACGCATCCCGTCGCCGAGCGAAAGCGTGACGTCGTATTTGCGGCAGATTTCGAGGATCTCGTCGAACGCGGTGTAGAACGGATTCTCCTTCCTGGTCTGGTTCATCCAGGCCGCGAGGATCGAACCGCCGCGGCTGACGATCCGCAGCTTGCGCTTCTTCGCCGCGGGAATCTGCGCGCGCAGCAGTCCCGCGTGGATGGTCATGTAGTCCACACCCTGTTCGGCCTGTTCACGCATCACGTCGAGCACGAAGGATTCGGAGAGATTCTCCACTTTACCGCAGCGGGCGAGCACCTCGTACATCGGCACCGTGCCGACCGGAGCCGGACTGTGTTCAATGATTGAGGCGCGGATCCGGTTGATGTCGCCGCCGGTGCTGAGATCCATCACCGTGTCCGCTCCGTACTTGAGCGCGCGCTGCAGCTTCTCCAGCTCCTGCCGCGGACAGCTCGCCACGGCAGAGTTGCCGATGTTCGCGTTGATCTTGGTCTTGAGCTTGCGGCCGATGCCGATCGCTTTCAGATTTTTGTGCAGAATGTTCGCCGGGATGACGATGGTGCCTGCGGCGACGCCGGAACGGATTTCCTCTGGTTCGAGCCGTTCTATTTCGGCAACCCGTTTCATTTCCGTGGTGATGATGCCGGCCTTCGCCTGCGCCGGCTGGGTGATGCAGTTCACGATGAAAACTCCTGAATCTATGAAAATGATTATG
>CAZPWP010000426.1:0-1590 GCA_964590295.1 uncultured Victivallis sp. | reverse complement strand
GGTTTTGCCCCAAATCCTGGGAAGGCGAAGATTGTTTCCGGCGGTGAACTTTCCATGCGTTCAAAATGAACCATGGAATTTCCGGAAACAATCAACAGAGAACTTCCAGGGATTCCTTGAGGAAGAAATGAGGAGAAATCCTGATGGACTTGAAAAATAGAATTCCATGTGCCATTCTGAACCAGGGCAAAGGAATGCGCATTGACAAGAGATCCATTCCTTCACAAAATTCGGGACATTATCTGCGGAGTTCTTCTGCCGCCGTTTCGCCGAAACACTCGCCGGACTTGCCGGCTGCACCGCCCGCCGCCTCGCGGAACTCACCGCCGCCGAACGGAACCGCCTCGCCGGGGAAATGCTCGACGTCGGCGCCCTCTGCGGCGGCTACAACCTGCAGTGGGCGTTCAGCTCCGGCCGTCTCGCCGCGCTCGCCTGAACAGGCACTCTCACTCTTCCGGGAAGCTCTTCCGGGAACGCTCCTGCTTGCGCATGCTGCGGAGCGCCTTGCTCTCGAGCCTGCGCCGCACCGACGCCGCGGTCGGCCGGGTCGGACGGCGCCGCTTCGGTTCGCGGAGCGCCTCCTCCAGAATCGTCCGCATCCGCCGGAGCGCCTCCTCCCGGTTCCGGAGCCGGCTGCGGGTATTGCGAACCGTCACCGCGAGGCACCCCTCCACCGACAGCCGGGAGTGAAGCCGCGTCAGGAGCTTTTCCCGCACCTTCGGCGGCAGAAAGAGCGTATCGCGCAGCGAAAAGAGCAGCCGCGCCGTGGTGGAAACCTTGTTGACATTCTGGCCGCCGGGACCGGGAGAGCGGACAAACTGCCATCGGAATTCGCTCTCCGGAATGAAGTATCTCCCGGCCACCAGCATCAGACGTACTCCCGCCAGAATCCCAGCCACTCGTTGTAGATCTCGGGAGCGCTGCGCACCTCCGCCTCGGCGGGAAACGCCTCGGTCAGCGGAATCAGGTAGCTGTTCGACACGAAGATGTCGCACCAGAGAAACTGCTCCGCCGCCAGAGTCCGGATCGCGTCGCGGAAATCCGCCGGAGAGTGCACCTTGTTGAGGAATTTCAGACACATCGCATCCCGCTTCGCCCGCGCCACCCGGAGCGAGCCGTCTTCCGGCTGGAACACCAGCGTGTACCGGTCACGGCGGCGCGATTGGGCATCCGGGTTGAACAGCCCGGGATCATCCACATAGCCGCCGTCGAAGAGGATCTCCACCTCGTGACCGACCGCCTCCGCCGCGCGCCGGAGATTCTCCTCGAACCCCCCCCGTTCCACCGCGGCGCGGAAGCGGTTCCACGCCCACGACTCATCCATCAGCAGCCGGCGCCCCCTGCGGGAGGGATAGACCGCGGCAAGCATCGGATCGAGCCCCTTGGTGAGGCAGAGTCCGCACTGCAGCGAGGTGCGCTGCTTCACATCCCAGGAGAAGAAGTACTTGCCGAATTTGAAGAACGGCAGATCGAGCGAAGGCACGATCCACCAGTCGGTCAGGGCGGGGGTGTAATGGTTGAAGGGGCGCCGCACCAGCCGCTCCTGCTCCACCGGCACAATGAACGGCTCCATCTCCTCGCAGAGCCGCC
>CAZPWP010000425.1:0-1613 GCA_964590295.1 uncultured Victivallis sp. | reverse complement strand
CAGTGCAAACAGGGAAAATCCGAAAACTGGTGTTCGCGATCGCAGCGGCGTTCGGCCTGAGCGCGACCGGCGCCGAAAATGTGACCGGGCAGCTCCCGGAGATGTCTCCGGAGTTTCAGAATCTGAAATGGAAAACCGGCAAATTCGGGAAGCTGGAAACCCGGGACGGCCGTCAGATCCTGAGCGTGACGGTGCCGGAACCGGAGAAGCAGCCGAACAACTGCGCCGGCGCCACGGTCGATCTGAAACCCTTCCGCGGCCAGACGCTCTGCTTCATGATCCGGGTGCGGGCGATCGGCGTGACCAAACCGGCCCACGCCTACAACGGGGTCAAATTTATGCTGAACTACCGAACCGGCACCGGCGAAGAACGCTGGCACCATCCGAACAATCTCTTCGGAAGTTTCGACGGGAAACTGGTCTCCTTCGCAGCGCCGATCGATGCCGGCGCAACCACCGGCCGTCTGCTGCTGGGGCTGCAGGAATCGGCGGGGACGGTGGAATTCGACCTCTCCACCCTGCGGATTTCTCCGATGTATCCGCGGGTCAATCAGGACTACAAGGTTCGCTATCCGGAGAGAATTGCGAATACGCCGCCGATGCGCGGCGTGATGTCGCCGCAGCAGTTCAAGGACGGCGACCTCGAAACGCTGGCAAAATGGAACGTGAATCTGGTCCGCGCCCAGATCTGCCGTCACTGGGGCAAGGCCGGCACCGCCCGCGACCTCGCAGAATACGACCGCTGGCTTGACTCCAAGCTCGACCACCTGGAACAGGTGTTCCGGGAAGCGGAGAAATACGGCATCCGGTTCGTGATCGACCTTCACTCGCCTCCGGGCGGCCGTGACGAGACCCGTGACATGTGCATGTTCTATGAGAAACCTTACGCCGAACACTTCGTCGAAGTCTGGAAGCGGATTGCGACCCGGTTCAAAGGCAACCCCTCGGTCTGGGGATACGATCTGATCAATGAACCGGTTCAGACCCGTCCGGCCCCCTACGACTACTGGAATCTCCAGCGGATGGCGGCGGAGGCGGTCCGGGCAATCGATCCGGACACCCCGATCATCATCGAATCGAACATGTGGGATTCCCCCCTCGCCTACGAGTCTCTCTCGCCGTTGGCGATGGACAACGTGATCTACCAGGTCCACATGTACAGACCCGGCAGCTTCACCCATCAGGGGGTCAAAAACACCTACGGCGAGCAGGGCAGGCAGGAGAGAGTTGCCTATCCCGGCGTCATCGAAGGGGTGAAATGGGACAAGGAGATGATCCGCAAAACCCTGCAGCCGGTGCGTGACTTCCAGCTGCGCCACAACGCCCGGATCTACGTGGGCGAGTTCTCGGCGGTCGCCTGGGCGCCGGGCGCGGAGAAATACCTCGCCGACTGCATCGCGGTTTTTGACGAGTACGGCTGGGACTGGACCTACCACGCCTTCCGCGAATGGAAGGGCTGGAGCGTGGAACACGACGGGACCGGCCGGGACCACATGAAACCCTCCGCCGGCAATCCGCGTCAGGCTGTTCTGCTGGAAGGGTTCCGCAAAAACATCCGCAAATAGTCTTGTGTCTCAACACGAGCGGGAGTCCGACTTTCCGGGCTCCCGTTT
>CAZPWP010000424.1:0-1623 GCA_964590295.1 uncultured Victivallis sp. | reverse complement strand
GGCTTCGGGACTTTCCCCCGGTCGTCGTACGCCATGCCGGGCGCACCCAAAAAAAGCGGTACGGAGAAGTTCCGCACCGCGCTGTTCTAGATTTTTTTAGAATTTCTGCTCCCAGGAGTCGCTTTCCGGCCGCTCGAAAGGAACCGCTTTGCTCTGTTCCGCTGAAAGTTCAACTCCTTCCAGTCTCAATCGGGATACCTGCCGTACGACGAACGGCGTGTCGCCCGCCACCTCTCCGGATATGTCGGTGAAGCGGATATCCCGAAGCGTGGTGACCGCATTCCCGATCAGCTGGAACGGCTGCTTCGCCTGGATGCGGAAGTTGCGGAACGTGAGCCGTTCCAGTCCGCGCAGTTGAATGGCTCCCTCGCAGAAGAGCACCACCGGTGCCCGTTCCGTGGTGATGTCGAAGTTTTCGAACAGCAGATCGCTTACCTGAAGGTATCCCTTGCAGTCCTTGCGCAGGTAACGGTACGGATGAACGCTGACAATGCCGTTTCCGGTTCCGCGGAAGATGATGTTGCTGAACGAACAGTTGCGGATGGTATCGTCGCTCGGGCAGCCGATCCGGATTCCCTGGCTGGCGCTGTCGAGCACGCAGTTGGTCACCGTGACCTCCTCGCAGACCGACGGCTCCTCCGGGGTGCGGCGGATAGCCCGCAGAATCAGGCAGTCGTCGCCGGTGCGGAAGAAGCTGTCGCTCACCGCCACTCGGCGGCAGCTGTCGATGTCGATGCCGTCGTTGTTGATCATCTGCTGACAGCCGGCGATCCGGATCCGGCTGATGCGGACATCTTCACAGGCGATCAGCCAGAAGCTCCATCCTGGCGAATCGAGGAACGATACCCCGTCGATGAGCACATTCCGGCAGCGGTAGAGCTGCACCATCCGCGGACGCGGGTGCGGCGGCTTGGCGAAGAACGTCCCTGGCGGCACGTTACGGTCGTAGAACAGCGGACCGTTTCCGTTGATCTCTCCTTGGCCGGTGATGGAAATGTTCTCACATTCCGCCGCGGCGATGAGGCATTTGCGGCTTCCTTCCGGTGCGACGGCGTCGAAACCGGGGTGGCAGAAGTCATCGTAACGGTCCGGGGTCGGTTCCCCGAGAATTTTTGCTCCCCCCGGAAGATGCAATTCGATGTTGCTGCGCAAATAGAGCGTACCGGAAAGGTAGATGCCCGGCTCAAGCACCACCCGGCCGCCGCCGGCCTGTGCGGCACTGTCGATCGCCTGCTGAATGGCGGCGCCGCTCTTCTCATTGACAATGTAGTCCATATAAAATCTCCTGAATCCGTTGGGGTGACTGTTTCAATTCATTAGAGTCAATTTTAAAACGGTTGGCTTTTTTTCCCATCTAATTCGTTTTCTTATGCGTCAAACCCATCTTGACGCCTCTGAAACGACTTTTTCTAAAAAAGCCGTAAAAATAAGGTTCTTCTGCATTTTGTGTCACACATGTCCTAACAAACTTTTAGAGGAATGAAAAAAGTGGAGCCAACTTGCCCGTAACAGTATATTACGGATGTCTCCAAAACAAGGAGGCTCCGTCATAAGAATACATCCGTAAGTCTGTTTCGTCAAGTGCCGGATTTGATTCCGAAGCGGGAATTTGAGGAAATCGTG
>CAZPWP010000423.1:0-1630 GCA_964590295.1 uncultured Victivallis sp. | reverse complement strand
GAGGTAATTTCAAACGTTTTCACAGCCATCCCATAGCATATGAAAAATTGAAAGGAGACGGCACATGATGTAACTTATATTTTTACCCCCAAAGATTAAGGATATATCATGAAACCGTCAAAACATAAGATGTGTACCCGTCGGAACTGTTTCGCTGGAATCCGGACCATGAATCCTGTAAAAATCCTGAACGATCCCGTCTTCAACAAAAAACTGTTATTCCTCGCCGTTCCCATCACCCTGCAACATCTGATGCTCGCGCTAGTCGCCGCGGCGGACGCGGTCATGCTGGGCAAGGTGAGCCAGAACGCCATGGCGGCGGTCTCGCTCGCCACTCAGATCCAGTTCGTCCAGAACATGCTCCTCGGCGCGATCGTCAGCGGCGTCGCAATCCTCGGCGCCCAGTACTGGGGGAAGAAAGATACGAGGATGCTCGGAAAGATCTTCGGCCTGAGCATCCACGAGTCTCTGCTGGTTTCGCTGGCCTTCTTCCTCGGCTGCCGCTTCTTCCCGGAAAACCTCATGTACCTCTTCGCCCACGATCCGGAACTGGTCCGGATCGGCGCCGACTATCTCCGGGTCGCCAGCTGGTCCTATCTGCTCACCGGCGTGTCGCAATGCTATCTGGCGATCATGCGCGTCAGCGAGCACGCCTCCCGCTCGGCCTGGATCAGTTCCGGCGCGGTCGTCGCCAACATCATCCTCAATTCCATCTTCATCTTCGGCCTCTGCGGCGCACCGGCGATGGGGGTCGAGGGCGCGGCGCTCGCCACGGTGCTCGCCCGCATCATCGAACTCGGCTGGTGCATCGTCTCCAGCGGCGAGAAGAGCTTCATCCCCCTGAAACCGAGAACGGTCTTCACACTCGACAAGGCGCTCTTTCTGGACTTCTGGCACTATACGCTCCCGGTGCTGGGCAGCTCCCTGCTCTGGGGAATCGGCTTCACCTCCTACACGGCGATCATGGGGCACATGGGACCGGACGCCGCAGCCGCCAACGCGATCGCCGCAGTGGTGCGCGACATCATGTGCTGCCTCAGCTACGGCATCGCCGCGGGCGCCGGAATCCTGATCGGCAATGAACTCGGCGCCGGCAACCTTTCCCTCGGCAAAACCTACGGCGACCGGGCGATGATCCTCTCATTTCTGGTCGGGTTTCTCGCCACCATCGTGATTCTCGGCATGATTCCGCTGGTGTCGCACTATCTCAAACTGACCGAACAGGCGCACCATTACATGGTCGGAATGTTCGTCATCCTCTCGGTCTACATGATCGGGCGCTGTGTCTGCACCGTGGTCATCACCGGCATCTTCTCCTCCGGCGGCGACACGCTGTTCGACGTGTACAGTCTGGCGGTCTGCATGTGGGGGATCGCTCTGCCCTGCGCCTTCCTCGGCGCCTTCTGTTTTCAGCTGCCGGTGCTGGTGGTCTACGCCTGCACCTGCGTCGATGAGGTCGGCAAGGTGCCGTGGGTCATGCTGCACTACCGCCGGTACAAGTGGGTCAGAAACATCACCCGGTGAACAATCGATCAGGAGAGATACCATGTACAGGTGACAGGAGCCGGTCGGAATGAAAAAAAACTCCTTTGTCGAGTATTTTTGGGAATTTACCCCCAAAACCAAATCA
>CAZPWP010000422.1:0-1633 GCA_964590295.1 uncultured Victivallis sp. | reverse complement strand
GACTCCGTTCGACTGCGTCGCAATTGCTCCTTGCTGCTTCGCGTTCCGCCAGGCACTCCTCTCACATGCGCTCGCGGCGCTGACCGCGCTGAACAGAGAGCGCGGGCCAAGCCGGGGAGACGTGCTTCGCCGGTTTGATTGCAGGTTCGTCCGGAGAAAAGCCGCTTCCCGGTTGACAAAACGACAAGTCCATGCTAATTTTACCTGCATCCGCGTCTCCTTTCCGTCGGATTTTGAGCAAACGCAAAGTAAAGGGCGGACGCGCCTTTGTCAAACAACACGCCCCGTCACAAAATTCGGGACATGATCGAAAAACTTGAAAAAGAAGAAAACCTGTGGGAACAACGATGGATCACACTCCGCTTCTGACCGTCTGCCAGCTGGGCCGCATGGGGGACATCGTGGCGATGGAACCGGCCTTCCGCTATCTGCATGAACAACATCCCGATCGGAAATTCCGCTGGTACACCCGGGAGCCGTATGTGGAACTGCTCGGTTTCGCGCCCTACATCGACGAGGTGGTCACGGTGAGCGGCGCGGAGGAATACCTGGAGCGGAAGGCGGAACTTCCGAAAGAAACACTCTCCTATGAATTCAACTTCCGCGACCCGCGTCTGCCCCGGCGCGGAAAAACGGGGGCGGCCGGTCCCTGTCCGAGTCTGCTTGCGCAGTTCTCACGCGAAGCGGGCCTGGAGGTGCCGGATGAGACGCCGGTATTCCATTTCAACCCGGAGTCCGCCGCGCCGCCGCTGCCGGCGGGGTACGCGGTGTTTCACTGCGCGTCGCAGGGGAAGAGCCGCCAGTGGCCGGAAAAGAACTGGCGCGGACTGGCGGAACAGTTCTTCGCCGCGGGCTGTCCGGTGGTCGAGATCGGCATGGAGCCGGTGCTGCGGCTGAAGCATCCGCTCTACGTGGATCAGACCGGGCGGATCAGTTTGCAGACGGCGGCGCGGATCATCGCGGGCGCGAAGGTGTTTGTCGGGATCGAGAGCGGCTGCGGGCATATCGCCAACGCGACGGGAGTGTTCGGCATCATCATCACCGGAAAGCTGCGGAAATATCCGGATTACGTCACCTATTCCGGGCGGTTCCGGCGCGGGGACGGGTGCAATCTGGTGCGGTTCTACGATCAGGCTTCGCATCGGGTGCCGCCGGAGCTGGTGCGGGAGGTGGCGGGCCGTTTTCTGGCGGGGAACCCGATGAGCGGCGCCGCGTGCGACCGGTATTGTCTGGTCGAACAGATCAGGAGATTGCGGCGCAATCCGGGGGTGTGCATTTCGGAGCTGATTTTCGGACCGTATTCCTGTCTGAAGAACGTGCTGGCGGTACACCGGCGCAAACACGGCAGGCGTTGAACCGGCTTTGTGCGGGAAAAATCGCGGCCTTTCCGGGAAATGGATTTGATTTTTCGGAAAATGATTCTATATTAAACGGCATGTTTCGAGCGTCCCTATCGTCTAGAGGCCTAGGACACCGGGTTTTCATCCCGGCAACTCGGGTTCGAATCCCGATAGGGATGCCATTTCAAATCAGCAGGCTGCAAAGATTTATCATCGATGCAACCTTTTTTTATGGGTTCTTCGACGGTTCCTGGGAGCCGGCGGGCCGGAGGGCCGGACGCCCCCGCCCGTGA
>CAZPWP010000421.1:0-1656 GCA_964590295.1 uncultured Victivallis sp. | reverse complement strand
CGAAATTTCGAGCGTGAAAGAGGTGTGACGTATGGCAAAGACCGTCGAAGAGGCCGGACGAAGTCTGCCGGTCCGCACATTCTGGAGAAGTGCTGTCACGATCCGGATCTCATCAACTGGTTCTGCAACTCGCTTCCCGCCCCGGGTCGCCTCGTTCGGCGGCCGCGACTTTTTCAAGCCGGGAAAACGGCGGAGAAATCGAACTCTTCCGCCAGAACGGAAAGCACTTCGCGTTCCCGGCGGCGCATCCGGCGCCGGGGGGCGGGCGAGAGATCGTCCTCTCCGGCGGAGTGAAGCAGTCCGTGAGCCAGATAGAGCGTCAGCTCCCGGGCGTAACTGGAATCGGCGCGCTTTTCCCCTTCGCGGCGGGCGGCGTCCAGACAGAGGATCAGCTCGACGGCCGGATCCCCCGGGAACAGACCGGCCGGATCGTCGAAGTAGCTGAAGGTGATGACATCGGTCGTCCCCTTGTGACCGACGAATTCCGCGTTCAGCCGCGCCATCGAGCGGTCGCCCACGAAACGGATTCCCAGATCCCAGTCGAACTTTTCCGTGAGTCCGGCCAGGGTCGCGGCGCGGCGGGCGAGGCGGAGAAGCTCACTTCGATTCGGCCGGGGATACCGTCTGGTTTCCCACGAGAACTGCAGGTTCTTCATCTTCCTCGCTCTGTTTTCGCTGATAGGCGATCCGGTCGTGCTTCATGCTGATCAGCGTATTGATGAAGCTCTGCCGGACTTTGTCGAGTTCGACGAGCGTGATGTTCGCTTCGTTGAGCTGGCCATCCTCGAACCGCTTCTGAAAGATGCCGTTCACCACCGATTCGATCTTGGCGGCGGAGGGTTTGTCCAGCGAACGGCAGGCGGCTTCGCAGGCGTCCGCGAGGCTGATGATCGCTGTCTCCTTGTCCTGCGGCAGACGGCCGCTGTAGCGGAACTGCGACTCGAGCACCGGGGCGCTGTTGCCCTCCCGCCGTTTTTCGGAGAGCGCCTTGGCGTAGAAGTAGTGGACGAGGTCGTTGCCGTGGTGCTGTTCGATGGCGTCGCGCACCGTCCGGCACAGCCGGTACTGCCGCGCCAGCGCCAGTCCCTCCTTGACGTGGTCCCGGATGATGATGCTGCTCATCTGCGGATTCAGTGTCAGATGCTGGTTGGCGCTGTCGAGATTGTTTTCGGTGAAATACTGCGGCATCGAGAGCTTGCCGATGTCGTGGAACAGTGCGCCCGCCTTCGCCTTGAGCGGATTGGCGCCGATTGCCCGGGCCGCATCCTCGACCAGCGTGGCGACCATCAGACTGTGGAAGAAGGTGCCGGGTGCTTCCCGTTTCAGCCGTTCCAGCAGCGGATGGTTGTAGTCGCAGAGCACCATCAGCGCCATGTTGGTGCTGACGTTGACGACGATTTCGAAGAGGAAGGTCAGCACCAGCGCGAGGATGGCGGTCAGGAAGGCGTTGCCGAGCGCCAGCGAAGCGGCGCCGCTGAGCTGGTGGAGAAAATCGGTATTCTCCCCGAGCAGCAGATTGAAGTTGAGGAGGAAAGTCAGCGGGAACAGCGTCGCGACGATCCGCAGGAAGTAGGAGCGGTAGTCGCTCGCCGAACGGACCGCCAGCCCGGCGAACGAAGAGATCACCATCCCCTTGAGCGCGAGGTCGAACGCCCG
>CAZPWP010000420.1:0-1671 GCA_964590295.1 uncultured Victivallis sp. | reverse complement strand
CATCCACCTGCCCCGCCTCTTCCGCGAGGACGGCGCGGTCAGCGACTGGTAGGAGATTCATCATGAAACTGAACGGAAAAACGGTTCTGGTCACCGGCGGCTCGCAGGGACTCGGCGCGGCCATGTCGCGCCTCTTCGCCGAAGCGGGTGCGCAGGTCATCGTCAACTGCGCCCATCACCTCGAAAAGGCCGAAACGGTCGCTGCGAAAATCCGCAATGCGGGCGGCTGTGCCGCGGTGAAGCGGTTCGACATCTCCTGCGAAGCGGAGGTTCAAAAGGTGTTCGCCGAAATCGAAGAGCAGTACGGCGGACTCGACATCCTCGTCTGCAATGCGCGGATCGACCCCTACAAACGCCCGCCGGAACTCTCCGACGGCGACTGGTTCGACGCGGTGATCGGCGTCAATCTCAAGGGTCCCTACCTCTGCGGACTGGCCGCGCTCGAACAGATGAAGAGGCGCGGCGGCGGACGGATCGTCAACATCTCCAGCGTCTGGGCCTACCGCGCCGCGAAACGGTCGATGATCGAATACTCCCTCTCCAAGGCGGGACTTCACAGCCTGACCCGCTCCCTCGCCGGACTGGGCGCGCCGCACGGCGTCACCGCCAACACCGTCGCGCCGGGCATGATCCTCTCCGACGAGCTCGCCGGCAGGCTCGCGCCGGAGGAGGCCGCCGCCATGACCGAACGGATTCCGATCAAGCGGGGAGCCTCCGCGGGGGAGATCTTCGCCGCGGTCCGGTTCGCCGTGGAAAATCCCTACGTGACCGGGGAAATCATCAACATCAACGGCGGCGTCTACATGCCGTGAGGGAAGATCCCGTTTCCGCTGTTTCAACCAGAGAAAGATACCATGTATAGGTGACAGGAGCTAGTCGGAGTGGAAAAAAACTCCTTTGTCGAGTATTTTTTGGAATTTAGCCACAAAACCAAATCACCGAAAAGGAATTCAAAATGCAAAGAGAGGGAACTGTGTTATGAACCATCCGCTTCGCCGTGAAATGCTCGCGGCAAAAATCATCGTCATCCTGCGCGGCCTCCGCCGTGAAATCGCCCTTCCGGCCTGCGAAACGCTCGCCGGTGAAGGGCTCCGCTTCCTCGAAGTGCCGCTCAACACCCCCAGCGCACTCGAAACCATCGCTTTGCTCGTGGAGCATTTCCGCGGCACGGAGGTCCACATCGGCGCCGGAACCGTTCTCACCCCGGCGGCGGTGGAGGAGGTCGCCTGCATCGGCGGCGAATACATCATCTCGCCCAACACCTCCCCGGCGGTAATCCGGCGGACCGTCGAACTCGGCTTGCTCTCGCTGCCCGGGTTCCAGACGCCGACCGAGGCCTTCACGGCGATCGATGCCGGTGCCGATCTGCTCAAGGCGTTTCCCTGCGGCACGCCGGAGAACATCCGGGTGCTGAAGTCGGTTGTTCCGCTGCCGATCTTCGCGGTCGGCGGCATCGACCGCTCCAACCGCGACGCCTTCCTCGCGTCCGCCGACGGACTCGGCGTCGGAATCGGCATCTTCCGCCCGGAAATGAGCGTCGAGGAGTTGCGCCGCTCCGCCCGGAACTTCCTCGCCTGAAACGGAGAGAAGCTTCACCAAAGCAGAACAAAATCAATCGTAATGCATTGAGGAGAAACGGATTGCCCCGGTTCATCAGAGGAAATCCGGTCG
>CAZPWP010000419.1:0-1699 GCA_964590295.1 uncultured Victivallis sp. | reverse complement strand
GCCTTGATCGGAATCGGATTGGTTTCGACGAACTGGTCGCGGAACAGACAGTAGTATTTGCGGTGCAGTTCCAGCGCCCGGGCGAAATTCCCGGCCGCGGCCGCTTCGACCATCTCGGTCATCTCTGCGGGAATGATGTTCGACGAGACGCTGATGACGCCGGTCGCACCGACCGCCATCATCGGCAGCGCCAGCGAGTCGTCGCCGCTCAGCACGGTGATGTCGCACAGTTCGCGGATCATCGACACGCGGTCCACACTGCCGGCGGCCTCCTTGACCGCGGCGATCACCGGATTCTTCGCGAGGCGCGCCACCGTCGTCTCCGCAATCGGCACGCCGCTGCGGCCCGGCACATTGTAGAGCACCACCGGCAGACCGACCTGGTCGGCCACCGTCGAGAAGTGGCGGTACAGCCCCTCCTGGGTCGGCTTGTTGTAATAGGGAGTCACCTGCAGCGTCGCGTCGGCGCCGACCGCCTTTGCTTCGCGGGTGAGATGGACCGCCTCCTCGGTCGAATTCGCGCCGGTTCCGGCGATGACGGCGCATCGCCCGGCCGCCGCTTCGACCACCGCTTCGATCACCTTGAGGTGCTCCTCGCAGCTGAGCGTGGGGGACTCTCCGGTGGTTCCGACCGGAACAATTCCGGCGACCCTGCCCTTCACCTGCATTTCGACCAGTTCGCGCAACGCCTTCCAGTCCACGCCGCCATCCGCAAACGGAGTGACCAACGCCGTGTACACGCCCTTGAATTCCATCATTTTCCGTGCTCCTTCGCTATTCCGGCATGGAACCGCCTGCGGCGGTTTCCGCTGATCTTCAGTCCGGACCCGTCTCCGCGAATCCATCTTTCATTTTCTTAAGATACTTCAATCCGGAACTAAAATCAACATGTTTTCGCGGTTTTGATTTGAAAAAAAACGCTTGCCCGGTTAATTTAACAGTCGTGCATCAAGAGGATCCACGTTCAGGAGAGAAAAGATGAAGAAGATCGTACCGGCCATGCTGGCCCTCGCAGCGACGCTGTGCGGCTGTATTTCGTTCGAATACGACGGAACCCGCGAACCCGAACCCACCGCCTCGGTCAAGGTATTCACCGACAAGGCGAAGATCAGGCAGCCCTACCGGGTGCTCGGCCGGGCGGTCGTCTCCGGCGACTCGATGGACGTCAGCCGCGACCGGCTCGAGGAGAAGCTCGTCTCCGAAGCCGAATCGGTCGGCGCCGACGCCATTCTCATCACCGCGCAGGAGGTGACCCGCAGCGGCAGCCAGAGCACCACGCCGCAGTATATGACCTCCTTCGACTACGATGACTCCTCCCCCGGCTGGAGTGCCATCTATCGCGACGTCGACCTCACCTACGGCAGCGTCCGGGGCACGCCGAACGACAACGGCGTCCAGTTCCGTTACCGCCGGACCATCAAGGCGGAGTTTTTGAAATACCGGCCCGCCGAGGAGAAGAAAGAACCGGCGGAACCGCAGAAGGCCCCCGTGAAACCGGAAGAAAGAACCGCCCCCGCACCGGCGGAGAACCCCCCGGTACAGAAATAAGGTTCTTCGACGGTTCTTGCCGGAAATGAACGTATTTTGAGAAAAACGCTGAGAAGACGGGACCGTGCTGCCGGCTTCTCCGCATGCGGCCCTCCGGGCCTTGCATTGCCGGGCGGCGCCCGGCAACTCCTCAATCGCCGGAGCGGCTCCG
>CAZPWP010000418.1:0-1705 GCA_964590295.1 uncultured Victivallis sp. | reverse complement strand
GCGGAGCGACTTCGCGATCGGAATGGAATCTCCTGTTCCGCGCTGCATGTTGCGGTCACGCCCGGCGAACGGTTCGCCCGTTTCGTCGCGATCGCCGCATTGTGCGGGCCCGGCGATGAAGTGATCGTGCCGGTGCCGTGTCGTCCTGAATATCGTGCGCTGATCCATGCCTCGGGGGCAACCTGTGTCGAATTGCGCACCCGGCGGGAAGAGGCGTTCGAACTCGATCCCGGGCTGCTGGAGTCGGCGGTGACCGGGCGAACGCGGCTGCTGATTTTAAATACGCCATCGTATCCGGCCGGGACGGTTTACCGCCGGGCGACGCTGGAGGCGATTGCGGAAATTGCCGTACGCTGCAACTTCATGGTGCTGTCGGATGAGTGTCTGGAGCCGTTCTGTTACGAGTCCACGTTGCCCCATGTGAGTTTCGCCTCGCTGTCGGCGGAGGCGGCGAAACGGTGCATCACTCTCGGCGGATTTTCCGCCGGCTGCTGCATGGAAGCGCATCCGGTCGGCTTCATCGCCGCGCCGGAGTGGCTCATCGGCAGGGTCATCGCCCTGCAGCAGAGCATCTCCTGCGGGGCGTCGGTGCTGGATCAGAACTGCGCGCTCACCGCGCTCGAAGAGCGCACGGAGCAGGAGATTGACGGGATCCGGCGCACGGTTGCCGCGAATCGGGAATGGGCCTGCCGGGCGCTTGAGGCGGTTCCCGGCCTGGAGGTGGTCCGGCCCGCCGGCGGGCTTTCGCTGCTCTGCGGAATCGCCGGATTCGGCATGGGGTCGGAGTTGTTCTGCGACCGGCTGTTGCGGGAGGAAGCGCTGGAGGTGCTTCCCGGGCGGGAGCCGGGTGTGGAAGGCTTTATCGGTTTGGCGTTTGCCTGCCCCGCCCCCTCTCTGGAGGAGGCGGTCGGCGGTCTGGTCGCGTTTGCGGGGCGCTGTTTTGTGGAAAATTGCACACAGGAGGGTTGCGTATGAGACAATTTTGCTGGTTTCTGTCGGCGGCGATGGCATTGGTCATGCTTGCCGGCGGGTGCACGTCCTCGTCGGGCGCGGCAGAGGAAAAGCCGCGGCCTGAAATAATGTCCGGCAATGGGCATGAGGAAGCGAAGAAGCTGGCGGCGGAGTATGTCGCCGGTTTCGTTGCCGCGCTGAAGGAAGATCAATTCGACAAGCTGAAAGCGGTGATTCCCGCGGAATCGAAGACGAAGGTCACTCCTGAGATGTTTCGGCAGATGCGCAAGGAGCTCGAGGAAACGATGGGCACCTTGATTGAGGCGCAGTTCGTTACCGATCTCAATAAGAGCATTGTGCGTGATTATGTATGGAAGTTTACCTTCGAGAAGAAGCCCGCGGACGGGAACATGAAGGGGCAGACGATCCGCAATGAAGTTTTCTATATGGTCCGGATTGGCAGACTTGACGGCAAGTATGTGATCGCGGGAACCGGGTTCAGGCTTTAAGACACACAACGAATGAGACGGCATTTTCAGAATCAGTGAGCTGAAATGCTTTGCTTCACTGCTCGGAAAAGATGCGGTCATGGCGGAGGAAGCGACCGGCAACACATTAAGGTCATCGGCATGTCCACGAAAAAAGCGGACAGGCATGACGCGAACGTGTCGGCGGAGTTCCTGAAAAAGGATATGCTTCCGGAGGTAAGAGTGAAAGACGATTTGCAGGTGAAGATTTCAAGTCTGACGCAGAC
>CAZPWP010000417.1:0-1708 GCA_964590295.1 uncultured Victivallis sp. | reverse complement strand
CGGAGAATCCGGCGTCGCGCCGTCCGCCCCGCCGATAGCCGTGCGAGAAGGATTCGTCATAGAGTTTCGACAGGTCGCCGTTCCGCTCGAGCACCTCGCCGATCACGATCATCGACTGGCGCTGGATTCCGGCTTCGGCGACCTTCTGCGCGATGTCGGCGAGGGTGCCGCGGACGATCTGTTCATTGGGCCAGCTCGCCCGGTAGACCGCCGCCGCCGGGGTCGAAGGGGAGCGCCCGGCGGAAAGGAGTTTCTTTACCAGACTCTCCATTTCGCCGACGCTCAGGAAGATGCACATGGTCGAACCGTGGGCGGCAAGCCGGTCGATCGCCTCCTTTTCCGGCACCGGGGTGCGTCCGGTGTCGCGGGTGAAGATGACGCTCTGCGAGAGGCCGGGCATGGTCAGCTCCACCTTGAGCGCGGCGGCGGCGGCGAAGGCGCTGCTCACGCCCGGCACTACCGTGTAGGGGATGCCGAGGCGGTCGAGCTCGCGGAACTGCTCGGAGACCGCGCCGTAGATGGCCGGATCTCCGGTGTGCAGGCGGACCACGTTCTCGCCTCGCTCGTATGCCAGTCGCATCTCCCGCAATACTTCGGGGAGAGCGAGTTTCGCACTGTTGACCAGCCGGGCGCCCCGGGCGAGTTCCAGCAGCTCCTCGTTGACCAGAGATCCCGCGTAGATGACCAGATCGGCGTCATGGAGTGCGGCAACGCCGCGCAGGGTGATGAGGTCGGGGGCGCCGGGACCCGCGCCCACAAAGGTGATGGTTCCACTCATATGCTATTCATTTTCCGGTTTGACGAACACCGCGATGGTGATCGGATTTTCCGCTTTGAAACAGTGATGCTCCCCGAGCGCGTCGGCGCGGCTGACGTTGACGGTCAGCAGCTCTTTGCAGTACGGGGCGAGAATCGTGGCCAGCACGGCGGTGCTCTCCACCAGTACCGCCGTGGCGACCAACCGGCCGCCGGGACGAAGTCGTTCAAACGATCGCTCCAGCAATGTGAACAGGGCATCGCCGCCGCCGCCGATGAACACCCGGTCGGGCGCGGGCAGCGTGTCGAGCAGCGATGTCGCGTCGGCGCAGTGTGTCGTGAAGGCGTTTCCGCCGGAGCGGCGGATGTTTTCCGCAAGTTCGGCGAAGCGTTCCGGATTCTTTTCCACCGCGTGAACTTTCAGTTCCGGAACGAGTTCCGCCGCTTCGATCCCCACCGATCCGCTGCCGGCACCGAGATCCCAGAACACGCCGGAGGCGGGGAGCCGGAGCTTGGAAAGCACGATCGCGCGCACCTCCGGGTGGGTGATCATCTGCTTGGAGTGAAGATATTCGACATCCTCCCGGCCGAATCCGCAGACGGGGGTATCGGCACTCTCTCCCGGCAGGATCAGCAATGTGGAAAGCGCCCGGTCGGGCACCGCTCCGGCGGCCAGCTCCGCCAGCGTGCCGCGAACCACCAGTTCCGCCTGGGTGTTGAGGTCGCATCCGGCGGCGGCGCGCCGGTTCCCGGCCGCCGGGAAGGCGGAGAAAAGTTCCGCGGCCAGCTGTCGCGCCGTCCGGTGCAGGTCGCCGTAGAGGACTGCGCCGGGGGCGCGGAGAATTCTCCGCCACGGCAGGGGCGTGTCGGTACCGTGACAGTGGAAAAGCTCCCACTTCTCCCACGGTTCGCCGAGCCGGGCAGCCAGCAGCTGAAATGCCGCTGTGCCCGG
>CAZPWP010000416.1:0-1716 GCA_964590295.1 uncultured Victivallis sp. | reverse complement strand
GTCCGTTTATGAGAAAATCGATCGTCTGCATTCTTCTCGCTCTCGTCACCGGCACGCTGCCTGCCGGAGAAGTAATCAATCTCAACAGCGGTATGGAGCTGGGCCGGAACGGCGCCGGAGTCCCCGCCTACCGGCTCGACGTCAATCGGGCGGCGATCTCCGCCGTCCGCGCCGCGCCGGAGAAGGTCTACTTCGCCCGGACCGTCCCCGGCGGCAACCCCGGCCGCTGCCTGATGATCCCCGGCTACACCGGCGTCTCCGCCTACCAGCTCGAACTCGCCGACTTCCTGCTCACACGCGACGGCGAAGTGGAGATCTCCTTCGACGCGAAAATCGGTCCGGACGAGAACGGCCTCCTGCAGCCGCAGAAAAGTTTCCGCATCGATTTCCGCACCTTCCCCGACCTCAACCGTGACAGCTACTACCCCATGCTGACCGGATTCAGCTTCCACCCCGGCACCGAATGGAAACGTTTCTCCAGGCGGTTCAAAGTCAAGGCCTACACCAACTATTATCACATCTGGGTTCTGCCGAACGGCGTCCCGGATGGCGGAACCTGCAACTCCCTCTACCTCGACAACTTTCACTTCGCATGGGTCGACGGCAAACCGGTGGAGGAGCCGGAGGAGTACGCGGTCATGCCCGACCGCGCCGACCAGATCTACGCCCCCGGCGATCCGGTCAGACTGACCGTCCGCGCCCGGCTCCGCTCCGACCGGAAGGAGCTCGCCGGAACGCTCAAACTTCAGCGCGAACATGACAACGCCCCGTTCGCCGCACTCCCGGTCACGCTGAAGGCGGATGCCGACGGAACGTTTGAAGGAAATGCGGAGCTCCAGGCGGGAGAGTACGGCTCCTTCCTCACCGGCCTGGAGATTCCGGGCAAAACGCTCCGCGGCGTCAACTCCTCGTTCGTCGTGCTCCACCCGGTGATCCGCCATCCGTGGGGATCGCCCGGCTGGGGTCTCGGCGCCAACAATCCCGGCCTCTGCCCCTTCGGCCGCGCGGGGAAGGAGTGCGTCAACAACTACATCCTCCCCTTCGCCGGCCTGGAACGCGCCTACCGGCTTTTCCGGCAGGCGGGTGTGCAGATGCTGCGCGTCTGGGGCCACTGGCGCCAGATCGAACCCGAAGAGGGGAAGTTCACCGCCGACATCATGGCGCTCCCGATGGAACAGATCGCCCGCTACGGCTACGAACCGATCTTCTGCCTGGTCGGGAACTTCATCATCCACGGCGGCCGCAAGAATGTGGAACAGCGGCTCAAACGCGGCAACAGCAACCTGCCCGAATATCTCTTCCGGTGGTATCACCAGAGCAGCGACCCGGGCAAGGGCTCGGTGCTGCCGCCGATGGAGATCTACGGGCGCTACCTCAACTTCGTCCTCGACCACTGGGGGAAACAGGTGCGCATCTGGGAGGTCTCCAACGAACCGGGCCTCTTCGGCATGCCGGCGAAAAACTACATCGACTACCTCAAGTACACCGACCGCACCGTCAAGGCGCGCCGCCCCGACGCGGTGATCCTCGGCAACGGCGTCACCGGCGACTTCGGCATCAACGTGGTCAAGTGGTGCGAACAGCTCAATGAGGTCGATCCGTACTACGTGGACAGCCTCGACGGCATCGCCTTTCACCCCTACGCGAGCGGACTGGACTACCTCAACGGCATCCGCGGCCTCTACGGCCGCTGCGTCGAAACCATCCGGAGCAAAC
>CAZPWP010000415.1:1206-1721 GCA_964590295.1 uncultured Victivallis sp. | reverse complement strand
GGGCTGGAGTTCACCATCGCCTCCGACACCGTCAACACGATCTGCTGGATGTGCCAGCACGACGCGCTGGTCATCGGCAGGATGGATTCGGAGTGGACGCTCTCCGCGTCGGACTCCTCCTCCGCATTGACGCCGTCGAACTTCAAGGTGCGGCGTCAGTCGGTGTACGGCTCCTCCGGGATCGCCGCGCAGATGGTCGGGGACGTGGTTCTCTTCGTCCAGCGGGGCGGCAGGAAGGTGCGGGAGTTCGTCTACCAGTGGGAGAAGGACGGGTACAGCTCGCCCGACATGACCATTTTAGCGGACCATATCACCGACCCGCGCATCGTCGAGACCGCGCTGCAGCAGCTGCCCGACACCGTCTTCTGGTGCGTGCTCGCCGACGGCACCGCCGCCGCGCTGACCTACGAGCGCGATCAGGAGGTCGTCGGCTGGCACAGGCATGAGACGGAGGGGAAGTTCATCTCGGTCTGCGTCGTTCCCGACGAGGTCGAGGACAAGGTCTATTTCGCCGT
>CAZPWP010000415.1:0-1196 GCA_964590295.1 uncultured Victivallis sp. | reverse complement strand
GGCGCTCTGCTGATCGAGGTGATGGCGTCGCGCACGTTATCCTCCATCGAGGAGGCGTTTTTCGTCGATTCCGGGGTGACCGTCTCCGGCGAGGCGCTGACGGAGGTTGCCGGCCTCTCCCATCTGGAGGGGATGGAGGTGCAGATTCTGGCGGACGGCGCGGTCCAGCAGAGTCAAACCGTGGAGAACGGCGCCATTACGCTCGAGGAGGCCGCCGACGTCGTCTCGTGCGGGCTCGGGTTCGAATCGCTCCTTTCGCCGATGCCGATCGAGCTGGAGACGCAGAACGGGCAGAGCGTCCTCCGCAACAAGGCGATCGGGGAGCTGCGGATCCGCGTCTACGATTCCGTCGGAGGCGAGGTGCGCTGCGGCGCGGACGAGTGGCAGACCATCGTCAGCCGCGATGTGCTGGAGGACACCATGGACAAGGCGATCGCGGAAAAGGACGAGGTGATCCTGCTGAACATGCTCTCGGGCTTCGAGCGGTCGACGACGATCGAGCTTGCGCAGCGCGAACCGCTTCCTTTCAATGTGAACTCCATCGTGGCGACCTACGACGTTTCGGAGCGGTGAATCATGAGCAGTCTTCTCGATTACTGTGCGGAACTGGAGCGGGAGAACGCCGGGCGGGAGGTGAAAATCCGCCCGATGACCCCGATGGAACGGAAGACCGCCGCCGGCTGGATGAACGTGAAGATCCAGCGGCGGTCCGGCAATTCCGCGGTGCGCTTCCCGGAGGAGTGGCTGCCGGCCACGGGGCTGTCCGCCCGCACCGCCGACGGCGGTCTTCTCGCCGTCGCAACGCTCTATCTCGAACAGAGCACGCCGGTCGCCGTCTGCGGCTTCTGCGTCGCAAATCCGCTCAACGCCGCGCGGGAGAGCAAACGGGCGGTCCGGGCGCTGCTCGCCGCCATGCCGGACTACGCCAGAGAGCACGGCGCGGGCTGGCTTCTCACCACGTTCGGGAATCGCGGGATCAACCGCATTCTGGAGGAATTCGGCTTTACCGCCGGTGAAACATCGGAAACAAAATTTAAACGATTGAGGTGACCCATGGCAATTTCCCTCGGAACCGCGCTGGCGTACGGCGCAGGGATTTCCGCTTTCTCCACCCTCGCGGGCGGCGCGCTCGGCGTCGTCGGCGCGATTCAGCAGCAGGAACAGGCGGAGGCGAACGCGCAAATGCAGGCGCAGCA
>CAZPWP010000414.1:0-1736 GCA_964590295.1 uncultured Victivallis sp. | reverse complement strand
CTATCCTCTGGCATCATGAGGATTAGGATTTTTATCTGCTGACCGGATGTGTAACGAACAGGTTTTCTGTGGATTCCATGCGCAGAAGCGGTGGAGAGAAGCAATTGTCGACCGATTCTGCCTTGCCGCAGGTGGAAAAAACGTCGTTGCGGTGTACATTATGTAAAAAAGAGAGAGTCAACCCGTTTGAGGAACAGATGGAGCATCGCATCATGTATTTCACCAGCACCAGAAGCCGGAAAAACGTCACCTCTGCTCAGGCCATTGCCCGGGGACTTGCGGAGGACGGCGGCCTCATTATTCCGAGTGAATTTCCGAAAATTTCCGCAGAGCTGATCGACCGAATGGTCGGGATGGACTACAAGGCACGTGCCCGCGAGGTGCTTGCGCTTTACCTGACCGATTTCACCGCCGACGAGATCGCCCGCAGCGTCGAAGCCGCCTACACCGGCACTTTCGACAATGAGAATCCTGCACCGGTGGTTGAGATCGCTCCCGGATTGAATATTCTGGAGCTGTGGCACGGGCCTACCTGCGCTTTCAAGGATATGGCGCTGCAGCTTCTGCCGCACCTGCTGACGATTTCCGCCCAGAAAGCCGCGCCGGGGCGTACCATGGTCATCCTCACCGCGACCTCCGGCGACACCGGCAAGGCCGCGCTCGACGGATTCGCCGACGTGCCCGGCACCAGGATCATCGTTTTCTATCCGCAGAATGGCGTAAGCACCATGCAGAAACTTCAGATGGTCACTCAGAGGGGGGGCAATGTCGCCGTCTGCGCGATCGAAGGAAACTTCGACGACGCCCAGAGCGGCGTCAAGAAGATCTTTGCCGATCAGGAGATGAAGGAGTATCTGCATGCGCGCGACATGGAGTTTTCAGCGGCAAATTCGATCAACTTCGGGCGGCTGGTTCCGCAGATCGTCTATTATGTTTCGGCATACTGCGATCTGATCCGGCAGGGAAAACTGCGCAAAGGCGAGCCGTTCAACGTTGCGGTACCCACCGGGAACTTCGGCAACATTCTCGCCGCGGTCTACGCCCGTGAAATGGGGATTCCGATTGCTCGGCTGATCTGCGCCTCCAACCGGAACAACGTGCTGACGGATTTCATCCGTACCGGCACCTACGACCGCAACCGGCCGTTCTATACAACGACCAGCCCGTCGATGGATATTCTCATTTCCTCCAATCTGGAGCGGATGCTTTCGTTGCTCTGTGATGGAGATACCGATGCCGTGGCCGGTCTGATGGAACAGCTGGCGCAGACGGGGCGGTATACCATCTCTCCGGAGGTGCGGAGCAGACTCCAGGCTGCGTTTTTCGGCGGCTTCTGCGACGACGCAGGCACGGCTGAAACCATTGGTGAGATCTTCCGGAAATATCATTACCTCTGCGACCCGCATACGGCTGTGGCACTGAACGTATACGGGCAGTACCGGCGTGAAACCGACGACAATGCGCCATGCGTGCTGGCTTCCACCGCTTCGCCGTTCAAATTTGCGGCCGCGGTACTGCCGGCGATTCAGCCGGGCGAGCTGCCCGCCGATGAGTTCGGCATGGTGACGAAAATGGCTGAAGTGAGCGGAGTTCCGGTCCCGAGGCCGCTGGCCGGTTTGAAAGATCTGCCGGTGCTTCATACCGCTTGTGTCACAAAGGAGAAGATGAATTTCTTCATCCGGAATTTTCTCGGCTGACGGGGAATTCCGACGGTCGGTGGAATCTCTTTGTTTTTG
>CAZPWP010000413.1:0-1737 GCA_964590295.1 uncultured Victivallis sp. | reverse complement strand
AAAAAAGAAGCGACGGGTCACGTCAGGCGCCATGTTTCCGTTTGGAGACCGAACATGGAGGAACCGAATGTCGACCGGTCCCGCCTACCGTACCCGGGGATTCAACGCCATTCTTTTCGATATTCTGAAGGGAAAGCGATTCCGCGTCTGAAACGGAAGGAGTTTCGCTCTCCCCGATGTTTTCCCGGTTCCGTCCCTGCGCATCGCTGCCGGACAAGGGATCCGCCCATCTGCGGGAGGAGCGCGCCGGGCGGGCCGCCGGCGGAACCGGCAGCTCGATGCATGCGCCGAGTTACCGGAAGTTAGTGGCGAAACGCTCCTGCCAGAGTTTGATCGTGGCGGAGCTCCACGAGTTTCCCGCAACGTTGAATTCCTCCACCACGTTGATCATTTCAGCGTGGCCATCCACATGGAGGAATCCGGCGTTCCTGCCGTGCACCGTCCCGATGCGGTCGGAACTGGTGGTGCCGGAGTTGTAGAGCGAAATCATATAGGTAATATAGCCGACGCCGTAGTCATCCTGTTCATTCTGCCGCTCAATGATGCAGATCTTCCGACTGGGAGAGCGGACATTGCCGGGACGTACAACGCCGATCGGGGTTCCATCGTCCAGCGTGGTTCCGGTGATGCCGACTCCGATCTGCGTGTACGCGTTCGCATTGGAGCCGACCGCCGCGTAGGAGTTGACCGGAAAGGTGCTGGTCGGCGAGGAGCGCCGGTCGGCATGAGCCCGGCAGCGAAGCCCCGGCAATGCGCCGGCCGGAGTTTTCGTGTCGTACGGAATATAGGCAGTCCCGATCGAACCTACCGGTTGGGAATTGCCCAGTTTCCCGGTCAACAGACTCCACCAGGTGATGCCTTGCCCGGTATCCGCCCAGTTTCGCTTCTCCTGCGGCCAGGGGAAGACCCCGGCATCCCCGGCGTACTGCAGCAATCCGACGCCGATCTGCCGGAGGTTGTTGACGCAGCTGATCTCCTCGACCCGCTGCCGCGCCTTGTTCAACGCCGGCAGCAGCAGCGCCGCCAGAATCGCGATGATCGCAATTACGATGAGAAGTTCGATCAGGGTAAAAAGATGACACTCCCGAAAGCGGCGGGGGGAAACGTCTATGCGCATCATAACGGCACCTCCATGATTTCTTTCTCTTCCTGCATTATACCCGGAAAAAACCGAAAATGCAACAGGCGGGAGGAATAAAAGTGAAAAAAACCATGTTTTTTATGTTCTTCCCCTTCTCGAATTTTTAACAAAAAAACAATTCTCCGGGAAATCCCATGCGGATCCGGCCGGACATCGCACGCCGCGCCGGAATGTTTTTCCGACAGGAGGAGAGACTCCGTATGCGCCGGCCCCTTTTACGGCGCAGACCGATATTCCAGCTTGAAATCTCGAACCTCCACCCCGGCGTCTTTTCCGGATCCGACGAACTGCAGCAGGAGATGTTCTCCCCTTTTTTCCGGAGACAGCAGCTCGCGAAGAGGAACCGATACGCTTTCAAACGTTTCCGGATCCGAATCCAGCGGCGGCAGTTTGAAACTGCGGTCGAGTTTCAGCTGGATCTTCTGCCCTCCCCGGCGGTTTCCGAATGAATCGAACGCGCCGTTGACCTGGAATCGGATCTGCGTATCCGGAGGCAGATCCCGCCAGTCGACGCCGGGCGCCTCCAGCCGGATTCCCGCCCATCCGCCGGTTTCCGAAGAAATACGAATCCGGAAGATTCCATTCTCTTTCTCCAC
>CAZPWP010000412.1:0-1742 GCA_964590295.1 uncultured Victivallis sp. | reverse complement strand
AATGCTCATTGACAAGACATCCATTCTTTCACAAAATTTGGGACAATAACCAAAATTTGGGACATTATCAATCAATCAGAAAACAGGCCCTTTTTCAAGTGCCTTCTCTCAAAATGTACGCAATTTTCCGGACGTTATCCCTCTTCCCCGGCTACGATCCGTCCGGCGCCATCCGGGAGATGTCGCGGCTTCTCCACTCCTCCCGGAAACAATGAGCCGCCCCCTCCCCTCTCGGGAACAGAACGGCTCAGTTTTCTTTATTGCGTTATTTTACTCGGCGGACTCGCTCTTCTTCCGGCGGGAGCGCTTTTTCTCCGCCTCTTCCGGGAAGAAGAGAATCTTCTGTTGATCCAGCTCCACCCGGACCCCAGTCGCATGTTCGAAGCTCCCCCGCAGCAGCTCTTCCGCCAGCGGATCCTCGATGTAGCGCTCGACCGCCCGCCGCAGCGGACGCGCGCCGAACTCCGGCTCGTACCCTTTCGCAATCAGATACTCCCTGACCTCGTCGGAGAGGTGCAGTTCAAGCTTGCGCCCGAGCAGGCGCTCGCGCAGCTTGCCGAGTTCGATGTCGACGATCCCCATCAGATCTTTGCGGTCCAGATTGCGGAAGACGATGATGTCATCCACCCGGTTGATGAACTCCGGCTTGAAGAACTTTCTGGCGATGCCGAGCAGACGCTCGTCGTTCTTCCGATTCTCCGAAAGAGTGTCCCCACCGAACCCGAGCGGCGCAATGCCGCGGGCGATCTGCTCGGCCCCCACATTGCTGGTCATGATGATGATCGTATTGCGGAAATCGATCCGGCGGCCGAGGGTGTCGGTGATCCGCCCCTCCTCCAGAATCTGCAGCAGCATGTGCATCACATCCGGATGCGCCTTCTCGATCTCATCGAAGAGCACCACCGAATAGGGATGACGCCGCACCTTCTCGGTCAACTCCCCCCCTTCACCGTGCCCAACATATCCCGGCGGCGAACCGACCAGCCGCGAGACGTTGAACTTCTCCATGTACTCGGACATGTCGACCTGGATCAGCGCGTCGGCGTCGCCGAACATGAACTCCGCCAGCGCCTTCGCCAGCAGTGTCTTGCCCACTCCAGTCGGACCGAGGAAGATGAACGACCCGATCGGACGGGCCGGATTCTTGAGATCTGCACGCGAACGGCGCAGCGCCCGCGAAATCACCTCCACCGCAGCATCCTGCCCGATCACCGTCTTGCGCAGCTCCTCCTCCATGCGCAGCAGTTTGGCGCTCTCGCCCTCCTGCATCTGCTGGAGCGGCACCCCCGTAAGTTTCGCAACGACCGCCGCGATATCCGCGCGGCTCACTAGCGTGCGTTTTTCGGAGCACTGCCGTTTCCAGTTCTCCTGCAGATCGAGAATCCGCTGGCGCAGTTCGCGCTCGACATCGCGCCACTTTGCGGCGGATTCGAAATTCTGCTCGACGATCGCCGCCTCCTTGTTCGCCTTCGCCGCGTCGATCTCGCTCTCGATCGACGCGGTGTCCGGCGGCGGCACGACACTGCCGATCCGGGCGCGGGCGCCCGCCTCATCCATCACGTCGATCGCCTTGTCCGGCAGGAACCGCCCGGAGATGTACCGATCGGAGAGCCGCACGCATGCCTCCAGCGCGCCGGGACCATATTCGACATGGTGGTGCTTCTCGTAGGTCTCCTTCAACCCTTCGAGAATCAGAATCGAATCCTCGATGCTCGGCGGATTGACCATCACCGGCTGGAACC
>CAZPWP010000411.1:0-1751 GCA_964590295.1 uncultured Victivallis sp. | reverse complement strand
CCGGGGGAAGGCCGCGGCAAGCGGCGATGGAAGAAAAAGTTCCGTCGTCGACGCGGCCGGATCGAACGGGGCGTCGCTCCGGACCGGGCATGGAAAAGCGCCGGGAACGGACGCGGCGCATGGTGGAATTCGGGAGCCTCGCACAGGAACGAAGCCTTCCCGAAACGCCGCTTTGACCATCTGGGTCTGCTGTCCTTACGGGACGCGAAATGGAAGAAGTCCACAGGATCGGAAGTGCCGGATACGGAACCGTACGTCCGGCGGTGTGAGAGGACGGGGAAATTAAGAAATTTTCTTGTTTCCTCTCCTGCTCGATCAGGGAGGTGAGGAATGAAACCGGATCTCGGCAACTACTTCGACACCGGTCGCAGGCGGGAGGAATCCCGCCTGCGGTTGGCGGAGGTTCTGTCGGGAATCGATTTCGTCCAGATCGGCGCGCTGCTCTTTCTGATCGGAACCGGGCTGCTCTTCATCTATTCGACCGGCGCTCAGATCGGCGGGGATCACGCCGCATCGTTCTTCTTCCGGCAGCTCCGCTGGGTCGGCGCCGGCGGCGTGCTCTGGCTCTTCTGCACGCTGATCGACTACCGGAAGATCCAGTACCGGATCCTCGCCGTGTGTTTCTATCTGGTCACCATCGTCCTGCTGATTCTGGTGCTGTTCGTCGGGGTGAAGGTTTACGGCGCCACCCGCTGGCTTTCGATCGCGCCGCTCGGCATGCGGCTGCAGCCCTCCGAGTTCAGCAAGCTCTCGCTGGTGATGGTGCTTTCGGCGATGTTCGCAAGTCCGATGTTCAAGGTGAACCGTCTCCCCTGCCTGCTGCTCGGGACGGCCATGGTGGCGCTGCCGTTCCTGTTGATCGTGCGCGAACCGGATCTCGGCAGCGCGCTCATTCTGCCGCCGATCTTTCTGGTGATTCTCTTCACCGCCGGGCTGAAGTGGCGCTACATTCTCCTGACTGCGCTGGCGGTCTGTGTTCTCAGCGGGGCGGCGGTGCTCAACGAGACGATGCAGTTCCGCCCGGTGCTCAAGGAGTACCAGCGCGACCGGATCCGGGTCTTCCTCAACCCCGAACTCGACCGTACCGACACCGGTTACAACTCCTATCAGGCGCGGCTGGCGGTCGGCTCCGGCGGACTGACCGGCAAGGGAATCGGAGAAGGGACCCAGAATACGCTCGGCTTCCTGCCGCAGACCGTTTCCAACAACGATTTCATCTTCTCGGTGATCGCGGAGGAGGTGGGATTCCTCGGCTGCCTGCTGCTGATCGGGGCCTATCTGACGCTCTTCTACTCGATCATCCGCACCGCGTTCCTCACCCGCGACCCCTTCGGACGGTACCTGGCGGTCGGAATCGGCAGCATCATCTTCACCCACTGCTTCATCAACATCGGCATGAGCATCGGGCTGGCGCCGGTGACCGGCCTGTCGCTGCCCTTCGTCAGCTACGGCGGCTCCTTCCTGCTGATGGGCCTGGCGGCCTGCGGACTGCTGCAGTCGGTCTACCGCTGCCGGAATTCGCGCTGACGGCGCGCTACCGGCCCGGCGGCACTCCGTTCCGGCGCCGGAAGAGCGCCGCGAAGTGGTATGGATCGGAAAAACCGGGCATCGCCGCAAGAGGGGGGAGCGGGAAACGGTTCTTCGACGGTTCTTGCCGGAAATGAACGTATTTTGAGAAAGTAAGCGCCCGGCGAGCCCCATGGCGAGGGGGAGACGGGCAGACTGCCGAAGCGAAACAAGAGATGTGGGAG
>CAZPWP010000410.1:0-1765 GCA_964590295.1 uncultured Victivallis sp. | reverse complement strand
GGGATTCATGTTCCGCGGCAATCCGGCGTTTCAGTTCTGCATTTCCGCGATTCGGGAAAAGCTGATCGGCGAGGTGTTCGAAATCGAAGCGGACATGAACCACAACTACGGCGGCGATGAGTATCAGGAGTACATCGGCAAGTTCCGGGGCGGAATCATGTACAACCTCGGCTGCCACCTGATCGACTTCGTCGCCGCCGCGATGGGCCGCCCGGAAAAGGTGACCTCCTTCCTCAAATCCGCCCCCGGCTGCCCGGAAACCATCCGGAACAGCTGCATGGCGGTGCTGGAGTATCCGCACGCCTCGGTGACGCTGCGCTCCAGCAGCAGAGCCCCGGGGTGTCAGCGCCGGATGCGGATCGCCGGAAGCCGGGGAGTGATCGAATTCAGTCCACTGGAACGGTTCGACGGCCGTCCGGTGGAACTTTCGCTCGCGCTCGGCGAGAACTCCGGGAGTTTCCCGGCGGGCGAGCACACGCTCCGCTTCCCGCCGCAGACCGACCGCTACGTGGAGCAGTTCAAGGAGCTGGCGAAGGTGATCCGCGGCGAGGGCAAGAGCACCTGCAGCTATGAACACGATTATCTGGTACATGAAATCACTCTGGCGGCAGCCGGATACACACAATGGAGGTAAGCCATGTATGCAATGATTTTCGACGACAAGCAGAACTTCGTCTGGAGCGAGGTTCCCGATCCGGTCCGCAAGGAGGGGGAGGTGCTGATCGACGTGCACGCGGCGGCGGTCAACCGCGCCGACCTGATGCAGAAGGACGGCTGCTATGCCTCTCCGCCGGACTGGCCGCAGTGGTGCGGGCTCGAGGTCTCCGGCATGGTGCTCGAAGCGCCGGCGGACGCGGCGGTGAAACCCGGCGACAAGGTGTGCGCATTGCTCGGCGGCGGCGGCTATTCGCAGAAGGTCACGGTACCGGCGGGCATGGTCATTCCGATTCCGGATGGGCTTTCGATGATCGAAGCGGCCTCTTTGCCGGAGGTGTGGTGTACCGTCTACCTCAATCTGAAGCAGGAGGCCGGCGGCATGAAGCCGGGCGACGTTTTCTACATGCAGGCGGGGGCCAGCGGCGTCGGACTGGCGGCGATCCAGTTCGCCAAACAGATGGGAGCGGAGGTCATCACCACGATCGACTCGCCGGAGAAGGCGGAATTCGTCCGCCGTCTCGGCGCGGATTACGTGCTGGACTACCGCACGGAGGATGTCCGGCCGGTGATTGAAGCGCACCCGCCGACCGTCGCGCTGGACTGCATCGGCGGCAAGCTGATGGGCGAATGTTTCCGCAACATGGTCTTCGGCGGCCGCTGGATCATGATCGCCACGATGGGCGGCGCGGAAACCACGATCAACCTCGAAACCGTCTGGCGGAAGCGCATCCGGCTGATCGGCAGTACGCTGCGCAGCCGCACCCCGGAGGAGAAGAGCAATATCCTGCGCGCGCTGCAGCGGGAATTGTGGCCGCTCTTCACCGCCGGGGAACTGGTCACAAACATCCACGCGGTGTTCCCGATCCAGCAGGTGAACGAGGCGCACGGCGTGCTCCGCCGCTGCGAGAACATCGGCAAGGTGGTCCTGACGATGAAATAAGCGTCAGTCGGGCAGAAACTCAAGAGAGCGGCGGAAACGCCGCTTTTTTTTGGGGGGTGCGCCCGGCATGGCGTACGACGACCGTGGGAAAGTCCCGAAGCCGCCCGACAGGAGGAAGGCTGCAGCAACAGGACTTTGGTGTCATCCGCGAGGATGAATCAGAAGGAA
>CAZPWP010000409.1:0-1788 GCA_964590295.1 uncultured Victivallis sp. | reverse complement strand
CCTGATCGGCAGATTTCTGCTGATTGTGCTGTTTCTGCTGTTTCGCCTGCTGGGTCTGCTGCCGGGTCTGCTGCTGAAGTTTTTTCAACTCCTCGATCTTCTGTTTCAACTCTTCGATCTTCTTGCGGTCGTCGGCCAGCTGCTGCAGGTTGGCGGCAGAAGCGGAGAACGCCGCGTCATTCTGCGGAATGGAGAGGCTGCGCACATAGAGCTCCTCGGCGCTTTTCGCCCGGCTTTCCGCCTGATTCAGCGCCTGCAGGGCCGGATCGAGCTGCTGCGCCTGCACCTGCGCCATCGCACCGGAGAATCCTTTGCGGACCTGCAGATGTTCCCCGGTCCCGAGGTTGTGCAGTGCACGCGCCTGAATGTCGGGACGCCCCTCCGCCTGGCGGATGACATCCTCGTAGAGCTGCGACGCCTTCTCGTCACCGGCGAGCTGTTTTTCGCGGGCGACATTGTAGAGCTCCTCCGGGGTATCCGGCAGTTCCGGTTCCACCTTGACCGCGCCTTCCGTGCGGTTTTCCGGGGCCGTCCGGGCCGCGGGAAGATCCGGAACCGCCGGTTGCGCCGTCACCGAGAGCGGAACCGGGGCTGGAATCGAAGCCGGTTCCGCCTGCGAGAAGGTTCCGTACAGGAGTCCTACCAGAATCAGTGCCGCTTTCGACGCCCGGCGCCGGGATTCGAAGGGGCGCTCGGAGATCAGGAAATAGATCAGCAGCAGAATTCCCGCCGCGATCAGCGCCAGCGGAAACTTTTCGACCGGAACGGTCCGCCTGCCGCCCTCCTGGTCCGCCTGATCGAGCCGTTTGATCCGGTTCTCCACCGCGGCGAGACCGGTGTCGGTGACCGTGCTGCGGACATAGATGCCGCCCGTCTCCGCCGCGAGCCGCCGCAGGTTGACTTCATTGAGCCGCGTCGTCACCAGTTTCCCGTCACGTTCTCGTTTGAGTGTGCCGTCCTCTTCCGGCACCGGCGCGCCGACTTCGGGATCGCCGAATCCGATGACGAAGAGCGGAATCTCCTTCTTCTTCAGCTCCCCGACGATCCGGTTGCTGTCGCCGGTGAGTTCGTCGCCGTCGGTCATCAGAATGATCGCCCGGTTACCCGCCGCGGCCGCTTTGAATGCGGTCATCGCCGTGTTGAGTGCCAGTTCAAGGTTGGTGCCGCCGAGCGGAACGCTGTCGGTCGAGAGCTCGTCAATGTACTGGTTGAACGCCAGCTGATCCGAAGTGAGCGGGCAGGCGAGATAGGCGGTCCCGGCGAACGCAACCAGGCCGAACCGGTCCCCGGGATCAGCCTCCACCAGCTGCCGCAGCAGGAATTTTGCGTGTTCCAGCCGGGACGGCGCAATGTCGGTCGCCCGCATGCTCTTTGATACGTCGAAGAGCACCATGAGATCCCGGCCGTGCGGCTCGTAGGGAACCAGCTGGGAATCCCAGAACGGGCGCGCCGCCGCCGCAATGAGACAGAGCATCGCCAGCAACAGGCAGCCGTTCCGGATGCGCCGCCGCCCGGGGGAGAGTTTCACCGCGTCCGGGTCGGAGGCGCTGCCGCCCAGCAGCGCGGCGAGTTTTCTGCGCCGCCGCCTGGCGGCGGATATCGAGAGAATGACCACTGCCGCCAGAAGCAGCGGTGCCGCATAGAAAATTTGTGGATGGATAAAGTTCATTGTTCAGCCTCCTCAAACGCCGTCCAATACCGAAAAATTACTCCCCAGTAATTTAAAAAAACAACACAGCCATCCCATAACATATGAAAAATTGAAAAGAGACGGCACATGATGTAACT
>CAZPWP010000408.1:0-1798 GCA_964590295.1 uncultured Victivallis sp. | reverse complement strand
GGCAATCTCTATCAGGTTTCCAATCAGTGCACCCTCGGCGAGAGCGAGACGCAGATCATCGAACGGCTCAACACGGTGATCCGCCAGCTGATCGCCCAAGAGAAGATCGCCCGGCAGCAGCTTATTCTGCGCGACCGGTTCGCATTGCTCGACCATGTCGGCCGTTCCTACGGCGTGCTGCGGCACGCCTACCGGATCACGACGGAGGAGGCGCTCAATTCGCTTTCCGGAATCCGGATCGGTGTCGATCTCGGAATGTTCAATACGGTGGATATCCGGCTGGTGAACGAGCTGTTTCTCGCGATCAACCCGGCGCATCTGCAGAAGCGGGCCGGGAAAGAACTCTCCGCACCGGAGCGGGATGTCTGCCGCGCCGCGCTCTGCCGGGATAAGCTCAAGGGGGTCTCCGCCGCCTGAGTCCGGGCAATCCGCAAAAAAACTGCCGCACCATTCGCTTCATAAGCTGCTGCGGCAGCTTCCATCTGCTGCTTCACTGCGGATATCAGGAGGATTACTGCTGCTCCTTCTTCTTCGCTTCTTCCGCGGCTTTCTTCGCCTTTGCGTCAGCGGCCTGCTTGTCTTTTTTCGTCTTGTTGATCAGCTGGTTCAGTGCGCTGCGGTTGGAGGCGCCGGGGTATCGTTTCTGAGCGCTGAGCAGGATGTTCAGCCGTTTGTTCAGATTGCCCTCCTTCTTCGCCCGGTTCATCGCATCGGTCACGGCGACCGCCTGCTGCGTGGTGATCAGCTTGTCCAGCTCGGTCATGTTGGAGGCTTTCGGATATTTTCTTCTGGCATCCTGCAACATTTTGATCCGGTTGTCCAGATTCTTGTTCTTGCGCGCCTGATTCATCACATTAGTTACGGAGCGGGCCTGCTGGTCGGCGATCTTCTTCTCTTGGGCGAGCTGCTCCTGATGGGCCTTCCAGAGTTTCTGCTGTTCGGCCTGCAGTTTGTGAAGTTTTTCCAGTTCAGGTTTCAGAAGCGCCTTCTCTTCCTCGGAAAGGTTCGCTTCGGTCACGCGGCAACTCCCGTCGCGGTGGACGATTTCGATGCCGCGCCAGTTGATATCGACCACTTCGACATCGAGATAGGGGCCGATTTTTTCGTATCGTGCGGCAGACAGCGTGGTGTCGGACAGCATCAGCAGCGCGACAAGCCCGAGAACTCTTCTGATTTTCATTCTTCTATCCCCTGCTGGAAGAAATGGTTTCATGATCGGAACATCTCCATATAATATACGATCTCTACCGCTTTTTGCAAGAGTTTCCCGCTGCTTCGCCCTGATTTCGTGAAAAATCCGCGCCGGATTCCGGAAGGAATTTGGGGATTTATTTGATGAACATTAAAGTTCATTTGCGGAAAATGTTCAAAATATTGCACAGCCATTCCATAACATATGAAAAATTGAAAGGAGACGGCACATGATGCAACTTATACTTTTAACCTCAAAGATAAGGATATATCATGAAACCGTCAAAACATAAGATGACAGTGTTATCGCAAATTTTCAAGTTGATTCCGCGAAATTTAATTCCGAAAATCGCCAACGAGTTTGGAATAGACAAACCATCGCGAGTGTTCCGTCCGACGAGTCATGTTTTGGCTCTGGTCTTCGGAGAGTTGACGCATGCGCTCGGCTTGAATGACATTTGCGATACGCTTCGGAATCATTGCGGTCTGGGGAGCAGTACGCCATGCCGGGCGCCCGCAAAAAAGCGCCGCCCCGGCAAAAGAGCGGCACCCAAAACGAGACAGGGCTATTTTACATTCCTGCGGAATCCCTCCAGCAAGACCCGCT
>CAZPWP010000407.1:0-1812 GCA_964590295.1 uncultured Victivallis sp. | reverse complement strand
AGCTTCTCGTACCAGGAGCGTTTCTCCGGCATCTTCCCGGTGAAGCAGACCGTCGGCCGCCCCGCGGCGGATTCGGCGTGAACCGCCTGCAGTGCGCCGAGCAGTTCGTCGAGATAGTCCGACTGGGCGGCGAGTTCGGAGACGATGGCGCGGGCGCGCTCCGGGCCGATGCCGGGAATGGCGCCGAGCTCCTCTTCGCTCATCGTCCGGAGCCGGGCGATGTCGCAGTGTTCGAAGATCACCTTCGCCACGTTGACGCCGATGTTCGGGATGTTCAGCGCGGCGAGCAGCTGGTAGTCGTTGACCACCCGTGCCTTGCGGATCTCTTCGATCAGGTTCGCCGCGGACTTTTCCGCGAAGCCGTCGAGACGGAGGATGTCCGTCACCTTGAGTTCGAAGAGGTCGGAGAGGTGGGACACGCCGGATTTCTCCATCAGCTTTCGAAGCGTCGGTTCGCCGAGCCGCTCGATGCCGAGACTGCGGACCGCGGCGAGCAGCCGCTGCAGTTCCGTTTCGCGGCACTCCGGGTTCGGGCAGACCAGTTCCGGGCCGCGCCGGACCAGTGCCGCGTTGCAGCAGGGGCAGTGATCGATCAAAGGGGAGCGCCGTTCGGTTCCGGGGCGGCAGCCGACGATATAGGGGATGACGTCGCCCGCCCGCTCGACGATCACCGTGTCGCCGATCTGCACTTCCAGTTCGAGCAGGTTCTGGACATTGTGCAGTGTCGCGCGCCGGATGGTCGTGCCGGAGATCTCCACCGGTTCGAGCAGCGCGACCGGGGTCAGGCAGTTTTTGCCGAAGCTCCACTCCACGCCGGTCAGCCGGGTTTCGCGGCGGATGCCGGTGAATTTGTAGGCGATTTCGCCGCGCGGATGGTGAGCGGTGCTCCCCAGCGATTCGCGGAAGGCAAGGTCGGCGAACTTGATGACCACGCCGTCCTGCGGGTAGGGGAGCGCGGCGAGTTCGCGCAGCAGCTCCTCCCAGCGGGATTCGAGCTCCGAGAGCGGCACCCGGTGCGAGACCAGCGAATAGTCGACCAGCGTCACCTTCGCCCCCTGCAGCTGCATCTCGGTGATCTCCTTCAAGCCCATGATTCCGGCGACGGCGTTGCGGGAGTTCCTGTAGGCGCCGCCCCCCTTCCGGCGGATGCGGGAGTAGAGGTTGGCGAAGTCGTCGTCGCGGATCACCAGTTCACCGCGGGCGGGGCGGTCGAGCGGACCGGTGTATCCGGGGGCCTCCAGCTCGATCAGCGGCAGTTTGTCGGAGACGTTCTCGCCGATTTCGCCGTCGCCCCGGGTCGAGAGCACGCGGCCGTCGAAGTTGGCGGAAATACCGTCGTATTTGGGTTCGACCAGCAGCGGTTCCTCGGGGGTGCGGGCGAACTTCTTTCCCCATTCGAGCACCTCCGCGAGCGAATAGGCCTTGTCGAGCGAGAGCATCGGCGTGGTATGGCGGACCTTGCCGGAACCGGCGACCCGGGGAGCGTAAACCCGGGTGAGCAGCGCGTTCCCGGAATCGAGCCGCCGCAGGGCGCGGAGCAGTTCGTCATAGCGGGTGTCGGGGATCTCCGGTTCGCCGAGTTCCCAGTACTGCCGGTTGTGGTGTTCGATCAGTTTCTCGAGCTCTTCCCGATTCAGCTGTTCCGCATTGAAGTTGATGAAATCCAGATCCGCCATGGCGCCTTTCCCGGATGATGATTCTGCCGTTATTGTGTCGGAATACTGTACACCTCGCATTGATTTTTTTCAAGAGCGTGGTATATTAATAAAATGTATGTGCCGCTCAGAAAAGAGTCATCAACCTAAGGAAACA
>CAZPWP010000406.1:0-1822 GCA_964590295.1 uncultured Victivallis sp. | reverse complement strand
CGCGCTCCGCTTCGACGTCTTCACCATCCGTCCGGACGGCAGTGAACTCTACAACGCCGTCCCGGCTTCGGAATGGGACAAGGGCGGCCATCACACCAACTGGACGCGTGACGGCAGAGGGCTCACGATGAACCTCGGCATCTACCGGCAGGGACTGCGCTTCTGTCAATGCGGATACGACGGCTCCAACCTGCGGCCCATCGGGGAATTCACCGGGTCCGGGCACCCTTCGTTCCACCACAACGGCCGCTGGGGAATCACCGACTGCTACATTCAGGAGTGTTTTACCGCCCCGGACCGTTCGATTCCGATCCGGCTGATCGATCTTGAAACGAACACCGAACGCGTCCTCACCCGGGTCGACATCACCACGCCGGGGCTGGCGAAGAGCTGCAACTTCCGCCTCGATCCGCACCCGGTCTGGTGCGACAACGACAATTTTCTGATCTTCAACGCGATGGAGAACGGCGCAAGGAGAGTCTTCCTCGCCGATATGCGCAAATTCCAGTAGAACCGGCGCAGAACGGTTCCGGAAATCTCAAAAAATCGTGATTTTTTTGTTTTTCCTTCTTGACATTTTAAAAAATAATATTATTAATTAAGCAAGGAGGCGACGATGAGACAACCGGAACTGCTCAAAACCTTGAGAAATCGGATCACCGGCGGGGAGTTTCCGCCCGGTTCGGCACTGCCGCGGCGGCATGCGCTTCTGGCGGAATACGGACTGAGCGTTGCGACCTTTCAGAAGAGCATCAACCGGCTGATCGAGGAGGGATTTCTGGAGTCCCGCGGGTTCAAGGGGACGATGGTTTCGGAACATCCGCCGCACCTCTGCCACTATGCGCTGGTCTTTCCGGAGAATCCGAAGCAGATCGGCGCGGTGGACACCTTTTTCTCCGCGCTGCGCAGTGTCGGGGAGGAGCTTTCGGCGCGCACGCCGGGGATGCGTCTGCCGCACTATTTTGTCGACAACACCAACTCCGGGCTGCATCAGGAGATGGCGCGGCTGATCGAGGATGCCGGGAACCATCTGCTTGCGGGGATCATCTTCGTCAATTTCGTGCCGTCGCCGGAGATTCAGACGGCGCTGATTCCCTGCCCGTGCGTGGTGATTTCGCGCCGGAGCAGCGACTCCCCCCATGAGTACCCGTCGCTGGAGTTCGACTCGGAATCGCTGCTCGCCCGGTGTCTGGAGCATTTTCACCGGCGGGGGCGGCGCCGCGCGGCTGCACTGATTCATCAAAACACCTCCGCGGAGCGGATCATCCGGATGCAGAACCAGCTTGACCCGGCGCATCCGGAATGGCTGCTGGGGCTGGATCACATCCACTCCCGTCCGCAGTTGAACAGGAACCTTCTGAAACTGCTGTTCCGCCTGCCGGAAAAGAAGCGCCCGGACGCGCTGGCGGTATTGAATGAGAACTTCATGCCGCTGGTGGTGGAAGCGCTGCTGGAGCTCGGGCTGGAACCGGGGCGCGACGTTCTGCTGGCGGCACACTGCAACTATCCCTCCGACGCCAGGCGCTACCCGAACACGGAATATTTCACCTTCCCGGCGGAGGATGTTCTTCAGAAGGCGGTCTCTCTGTTGAAACACCCCGACGGCGCCATCGTTTCCCTGATCGAACCCAGGTCATTGACGCAGTTGCTGAAACAGAAAAACAACAGAAAGGAGTTCTCAAATGTTTCACACTGAAAAAAATTCATCACGCTTCTCCGGTTTCTCCAGGGAGCGACAACCTCGGCCATTTACCTTAATCGAACTCCTGATAGTAATCGCGATCATCGCGATTCTTGCCGCAATGCTCCTGCCCGCATTGAA
>CAZPWP010000405.1:0-1826 GCA_964590295.1 uncultured Victivallis sp. | reverse complement strand
CGCGATTGTTCGAGGCTGGCGGAGTATCTGCTTGAACTGGCGAAGGCGTTCAACCGCTTCTACCGGGAGCGACCGGTGCTGGCTGCCGAGAGCGAATCGCTGGTCGCCGCCCGGCTGGCGATGGCTGACGCGGTGCGCGCCATTCTCACCGACGGACTCCATACACTGACGATCCGGGTGCCGGAGGCGATGTAACCGCACCCCGGTTCCGGTGGAAGGCGATGGTGCGGCGGAGTGCTTCGCGCAGCGGCACGGCGGCGGCGAGCCCGAGTTCCTCCCGGACCCGCGTGACGTCCGGCACGTAGCGCGGCGCGAGGCCGTCGCTCCGCTTCCCACGGATCTCCACATGCGGAACCGGGTCGAAGCAGGATGCGGTCAAATCCGCCGCTTCGGCGATCGAAAAACTCTCCGGCGATCCGACATTGTACGGACGGCCGGAGACGCCCTGAAACAGGATTGTCCAGAGCCACTCCGCCAGCTCCCCGGCGTAGAGCCACGAGCGGAAAGGGCGGCCGTCGCCCTGCACCACGATCGGGCCGCCCTGGAGGCCGTCGCGGAGGAAGTTGCCGATGGCGAAGTGGATCCCGAGATTGAGATAGGGTCCGACGAAGGCGAAACAGCGCGGCAGCAGGACGGGGAGGCCGGAGTCGATGCAGAGCTGTTCGGCTTCGAGTTTGCCGCGCCCGTAAGCGGTGACCGGATGGCAGGGGAAGCTCTCCGGAATCCGTTCCAGTTCCGGCGGTTGGACGCCGTAGACCGCGCCGGAGCTGGTGAAGAGGAATCGTTCCGCCTGCGCCTTTTCCGCGAAATCGAGCATGTTTCGGGTGCCGGAGACGATGACGTCATACATCTCCTCCGGCTGTTCGGCGAGCAGTTTCGCGCTCGCGTCGGTGGCGGCGTGGATCACCAGATCGAAGGTGCCGGGGGGGAAGGGGAAGTCCCGGACATCCCCCGCGATGAACCGGAGGTTCCGCCAGTGGTCGAACTCCGGATAGGCGGCGAGGAACCGTTTCGGATCGCGCGAAAGCACCGTTACCTCTGTTTCCGCCCCGGAGGCGCGCAGCGTGGCGAGCAGCCATTTGCCGAAGAAACCGGTGCCGCCGGAGAGAAAGAGCCGTTTGCCATCCAGCCGCTCGCGGAACTCTGACGTGTCACATCTCACGGGAATCCACCGGTGGAATCAGCATGTTGCGCAGGAACTCCTCCTGCGGGAGGAAAGGGGCGAGATCTTCGAGCGGGCAGGAGACCATGGATCCGTCCGGAAGCAGTTTTGAGGCGGCCTTGGGGCCGAGTTGCTCCAGCGGGTCGGTCAGCACCTCGCAGAAGACCGGGCCCTCCACAGCCAGAATTTCCGGAACGAGCCGTTCTGCTTCGCGGTTGTTGCGCAGCTGGAACGTGGGCCAGCCGTACGCCGTCGCGAGCCGGCAGAGGTCGGGGAGCACGATGCCGGAGCCGGGGTCGGAACCGATTCTTTCGCCGCCGAAAAAGGCGTTCTGGGTCAGCTTGATGGAGAGGTATCCGTCGTTGTTGTAGACGAAAAGCTTCAGCGGCAGTTTGAGGTTGAGAACCGTCTGAAGCTCCTGAAGATTCATCTGAATGCTGCCGTCGCCGGTGAGGCAGATGACGTTGCGGCCACTCCCGGCAAGCGCCGCCCCGATGGCCGCGGGGAGCCCGTACCCCATCGACGCGCAGCCGACGTTGGCGAACATGCGCATCCCCGGTTTGAGCGGCATGACCTGAAAGGTGCTGGTGTAGGCGGTGCCGTTGCCGGTGACGATGATCTCGTCTCCGCAACAGGCATTGCCGATGATCTCCGGCAGAACGTA
>CAZPWP010000404.1:0-1842 GCA_964590295.1 uncultured Victivallis sp. | reverse complement strand
CACCCGTCATCGCCCCCGCCCCGCCCCAGAAGCGAAGTCGTTTCCACTCCATCGCCCGGAGCAGCAGATAAAACAGCAATACGAGGTTGAACGATTGCAGCGTCTCATTCTGATGGAACGGCGTATAGAACAGCAGCGGGGTGGAGATCGCCGTCAGCACCGCCGCCGCATACCCGACCTTTCGCCCGAAGATCCGGGCGGCGGCCAGTCCGGCGAACCAGCAGCAGCCGGCGCCGAGCAGGGACTGCACCGCGATCACGAACCAGATCGAGGCGCCGGAAACGAGGTAGAGCACCGGCAGGAAGACCGCGTAGTAGAACGGCTGGTAGTAGAACTCCCCGGAATACCGGAACGCCGCCATGTCGCGGGCCAGCTGCATGTAGGTGGCCAGATCGCTGAGCTTCGACGGCGAGAAAACACTGTTGTTCCCCCCGTTGATCGCGGCGAGCTCCGCCGAAACGCCGAAACGCAGCAGCAGCGCCGCGGCGGCGATCCAGAGGAGATTCCGTAAAAAACGCCGCTGCCGGGTTCGGGCAGCGGCGTTTTTTACGGAACGCGGTGTTCCCGGGCGGCGCATCAGACGGTCATCAGCTCCTTCTCCTTGGCTGCCAGAATCTTATCGAGCGAAGCGATATAGCGGTCAGTCAGCTTTTGAATGTCGTCGAGCATCTTCTTCAATTCATCCTCGGTGAAGATGCCGTCCTTCTGCGCCTTCTTGGCGGCCTCGTTGCCCTCGCGGCGGATGTTGCGCAGCGCCACCTTGGCCTCTTCGCACTCGGCCTTGGCCTGCTTCGCCAGCGTCTGACGGCGCTCCTGGCTCAGCTCAGGAATCGGCAGCTTGAGGGTTCGACCGTCGCTCATCGGGGTGATGCCGATGTTGGAGGCAAGCAGCGCCTTTTCAATCGCCGAAACCGCGGTGGTATCCCACGGCTGGATCACCAGCAGCCGCGGTTCCGGCGCGGTAATGCCGGCGATCTCCTTGAGCCGGGTCGGAGTGCCGTAGTACTCCACGGTCACATGTTCGACCAGCGCGGGCGACGCCTTGCCGGTACGGATGGCGGAGAAGCTGTTGCCCAGCGCCTCCTCGGTCTTCATCATGTGCTCTTCCAGGCTGTCAAGCAGATTGTTCGGATCCAGTTGCATTGTCCTATCCTCCAGTCAATCGCGTTTCGTTTACCGCAAACCAAATCTCCAGTAACATAACAACCGGAAGCGCAAATTGCAAATCAAATCCCCGGATTTCCCGTTTTTTTTCACTTCCTGCCCCCCATGACCCGCCGCGAAGCAAACCACCATGCAGACCTCCGCCGGGACCTCTTCCGGATTGCCGATCTCATGATCGATGTCGCTCCCGAACACTATAAAATCCCCGGTCCGCAGTTCGGTATTGTTCTCGCCCGCCCCCACCCGGCTGGAACCGGCAAGCACCGTCAGAAACTCCTCCGTCCCCGGCGAAAGCGCCTCGAACACCGCCCCCGATTCGGCCGCGATCGAAGTAATGTTCTCCCGCCGGTTGACCTCGAAGCGTTTCGAAATCGATGTTCAGCGCGTGAGCAATCTTCCACATCGTCGCAATCGTCGGATTTACCTTGTCCGCCTCGATCTGCGACAGCATCGCCTTCGATACCCCGCCCGCCGCCGCTCCCGATGCAGATTGCTCCCCGGCGCCGGAAGTTCTGGCATTTTTTTGAATTGTTCATTATATTGTCGGGTCTTCCCGGGAATTTGCGGGGAAATCAGAGCGAGATCGATCAGAACCCGCCGTCAGTCAAGCGGAAATTAAGGCGCGAACCAACAGCAAGCCTGTTTGCCGTATCTGCGGAACATCTTCGCCTGGCTATG
>CAZPWP010000403.1:0-1873 GCA_964590295.1 uncultured Victivallis sp. | reverse complement strand
ATGACGCCCAGTTCGTCGCCATCGCGATGTTTCTGGAACAGCCCGACCTCGCCCGGCGCCACCTCCGGGAAAAGACGATTCCGCGCCTCTCAATCCAGTTCCTGTACAACGGACTCCAGCCCTTCGAAATCACCCGCACCCTCTCGCTCTCCTACAGCGTATTCAACCTCGAAGGATGGAGCAAACTCGCAGCTTACGCCCGCAAACTCGACATGGAACTCTGGCAGCTGCCCAATGAGGAACAGGCGACGATCGGACAGGCGTTTCACCTGCTGCTGCCCTATCTGAGCGGAAAGGCGAAATGGGAATTTCTCCAGATCAACCCGGCGCCCCTGTCGCCTCCCCGGCTCTTCTCGATGGTCAATGATTTTCTCGAACCGGTCGCCGGTCCGTTCCGGGAGCTGCTCGCCTGCGTCGCCCCCGCGAAGTACTGATACAAACCGCCGCTATTCGCCGCGAAGAAACTTCGCGCAGCAGCAGAGGCAGCGCGGCACGTGGAAGAAGGTCTTGCTCGGCGTTCCTTTCACCAGCGAGACCGGATTCCCGGCCCGGTCCACCCAGCCGAACCACTCCGGATTCCGACTGTCGCGGAAGTGCGCCGTACACCACGCGTCAATCTCTTCAAACCGCTCAAGGAACCATTCGTCGCGCGAAATCTTCCACGACATCGCCAGCGCCAGCAGTGCTTCACTGTGCGTCCACCACCACTTCAAGCCGACGCTGTCCTTGAGCACCAGCGGCAGGTCGAGCGCATCCTGCATGGCGAAAAATCCACCGTGTTCACTGTCGAGCGCATTTTCGTACACCGCGCGCGTCCAACCCGGAATCGACGCCAGAAGTCCGCGGTTCCCGATCAGCTCCGCCGCTTCCGCCATGAACCAGAGCGTCTCAAAGCCATGCCCCGGCATCAGCATCCGCCCGGCGGAATTCCCGAACCGGAACGAGCCATCCAAACCGATCCTCTCGATCCAGCGACCGCTCTCCGGATGGCGGAACCCAGGCAGCACCTGCAGTGCATCTTCCATGAAACGGCGCGGCGAACCATCCATCTTCCCCGCACAGGCGAACACCTCCGCCGCCGCATTCACCAGGTGCATCCACGCCCCCAGCGAACGGAACGCCGGAACTCCCGGAAACGGCCCGGCCGCCTCCCGCGCCCGGATCATCTCCCGCACCCGCTTCAACCGCAGCAGCGCCTCGGCACGGTACACATCCTGCCCGGTCGCACGAAACAGCTGCGCCGAAGCGATCGCCGCAATCGCTTCGATCATCGGCGCAACCTGCGGATCATATTCGGAGATCTTCCCATCCGCCGTCACGCTGAACGCAAATCCGCCATCCTCCAGCTGCGCATGGTCGCGGCAGAAACGGAACCCCGACTCCGCCAGCTCCAGCCAGCGCGGCGGCGCGGCGGGCGTGTTGGCCAGCAGGGCGAACATGTAGATGTTCCGCCACTGCATCCAGATGAACTTCTCGGTGTCGAACACCGTCCCGTCACGGTCGATCAGATTGAAGAATCCGCCGTTCTCCGGGTCGGGCGAATATTTCTCCCAGAAGGGAACAATCGAGTCAAACAGTTCGCGCTCAAGGCGGGCGGCAATCACATTCGGGTCGATCATACGGCAAAATCTCCTTCTATTCCAGTGCGTGAAAATTTCGGGCAGGGAAAAACTACTCCAGAAACGCCCATAACCGGCCGGCCCGGTTGCGGAAAAGCCGGATCGGCATCCCGAACGCCTCCGAAAGATGCGTTTCGTCCAGAATCTCCTCCCGCTCGCCGGCACTGACGATCCGCCCGTGCGCAACGATCATCCCCTGATGGAACACCGGCAGAATGTCCTCGATCCGCTGGGTGATGAAGATGATCGTCACC
>CAZPWP010000402.1:0-1876 GCA_964590295.1 uncultured Victivallis sp. | reverse complement strand
TCCACCCGGTGGAACTCCCCCTGGTAGCGCAGCCGCAGCCGCATGCGGTGCGAAAGCACCACCTTGACCATCATGCGCACATCGCGCGGGGTGACGTAGTTGCGCCCCCCGTAGGCGGCGAGGCTCTGACAGCAGCGCATCAGCGCGAGCGCCGCCCGCGGACTGCATCCGTTGGTGAGCGCATGGTGCGAACGGGTCGCGTCGATGATGCGGATGATGTACTCCTTGACCGGATCGGCCACCGTCACCTTGCGCACCAGCGCGTGGCAGTGGATGATATCCGACCCGCGGATGACGTAGGAGATGCGCGACAGCGGATGGCTCCCCTGCTGGGAGTTGAGAATCTCCATCTCCGCCTCCGGCGACGGGTAACCGATCGACAGCCGCATCAGGAAGCGGTCCAGCTGCGGCTCCGGCAGAGGATAGGTGCCGTGATAATCCTCCGGATTCTGGGTCGCCACCACGAAGAACGGCTTCGGCAGCACATGTCCCTTGCCGTCGACGGTCACCACCGACTCCGACATGCATTCGAGCAGACTCGACTGCGTCCGCGGCGTGGTGCGGTTGATCTCGTCGGCGAGAATCACATTGCCGAAGATCGGCCCGGGAATGAATCGAAACTGCTTGAGCTTCTCATCGTAGATGTTTGCGCCGGTGATGTCGCTCGGGAGCATATCCGGCGTGAACTGAATCCGCCGGTAGGTCGCCTGAATCGACTTGGCCAGCGCCTGCACGAGAATGCTTTTGCCCACCCCCGGCGCGTCCTCCAGCAGCAGGTGCCCGTCCGCCATCAGGCAGACGATCATGTTTCGGATCACCTCGGGCTTTCCCTTGAAGACGAGCCCGATGTTCTCCCGGAGGCGCGCGATCACGCTGCACATGGCGTCGAATGAGAACTCCGCCTCGCCGGAATCCGCGCCGCGCACCGCCCCCGGACCGACCGGATTGTTCGGATCGTTGAACACCAGCATCGAACTGCCGATCTGGATCATGTCCTGATGCTTGATCTGAACCTGAATCACCGGGGAGGAATTGACGAAAGTACCGTTGACGCTGCCGAGATCTTCGACGAGCACCCCCTCCGGCGTCGTGCGGATCGCCGCGTGATGACGCGAGACGTTGGTTTCCGGAATGATGATGTCGCTGTCCTCTTCCCGCCCGACGATCATCAACTCCCGATTGATGACGATCTCGCGGTCGTGCCCGTCACCGGTCTGCAGCGTGATGGTGGGGAACTCGTGGTCCGGGGATACATTTTTCTTCTGTGTCATAGCTCTTCAATTCAACTCAAGAGGTGGTCGTTTCCTGGAGAAATTCCGGCGGAATGCGGAGTCGCTCCTTACAGTAATGTAACCGGAACCGGCCGGATTTTCAATTGAAAATCCGACTTTCCTGCAAAATAAAGAAAAAAAGAATCCGATTTTTGTCCGCCGGAGATTGCAATCGCGATGCGGCGCTTTTACATTAATGAATGCAAACGAAAAAACGGCGGCCGCTCTGTCCGTCGTCGGGTACAATCGGAGAACGCATGAATTTTTACCGCAATGTCGTTTCACGCACCCTGGAGAACGGGATGCGCCTCTTTGTCCTGCCGCGTCCCGGCACCCCCGTCGAAGTCGAATGCTTCATCAAAACCGGCAGCATCCACGAGGGCGAATTCCTCGGGGCCGGGCTCTCGCACTTCCTCGAACACATGCTCTTTCAGGGATGTCGCAACTATCCCGGCACCACCGCCGCCGACACCATCGACCGCCTCGGCGGTTCGATCAACGCCTACACCAGCTTCGATCATACCGCCTGCCACGCCATGCTCGCGGGGATCCACCTCGAAACCGCGATCGACGTGCTCGCTTCGATGGTGCGGTATCCGGAGTTC
>CAZPWP010000401.1:0-1898 GCA_964590295.1 uncultured Victivallis sp. | reverse complement strand
GGCATATGGATACAGAGATCTTGAATATATGCGCCTCAAGATTTTCAATCTGCCGAACAGCAATATCAAAATCATCATTTGAGGTGAGTTTTTCACAAACTGCAGAAGAGAGGCCTCTTTGTCATCATTTTGCAAGATTTCTTTCGTTAAAAGTGCCTTACCTTGCAATAATATACCATCTATTATCAAATTTTTCTATTGATAATCAAGCGGTTGAATGCTTTTGCATGAGCGACTGATATACATCCGGGCAGCCGGTTTATCAAGATTCCGCCGTGAAAACCGCTTGCAACCCGGCCGGATCGTGGTATGTTATAAAAGCCCGGAACGGGCAGTTCAGAGGAGGTGACATATGGAAGAATTGATCGACTGCATCAACTGGAAGATGGTGGAACTGTTTTCCGCCGAGGATCCCGCGCAGATTGCGCACACCCAGCGTGTCCACGACTACACCCGGCTGCTCGCCGTTCGTTCCGGCTGCGCCCGGCGGCGGACCGGGCTGCTGGAACTTGCCGCGATCTTGCACGACATCGGCTGTCCCGCCGCCCAGGCGAAGTACGGCGACTGCAGACCGCCGCATCAGGAGCGGGAAGGGGGCCGCATCGCCGCGGAATGGCTGCGCGAATGTCCGGAGCTGAACGGCGACGAAAAGAAGTTCATCGCGGAAGCGGTCGGCAGCCACCACCGGTTCGCCGAGGCGAAACAGCTGGGATTCGAACCGCTCTTCGAGGCGGATCTCGCGGTCAATCTGCTGGAGGGATACTATCCGGTGGAACGGGCCGGAGAGTTATGCCGGAACCTCGTGACCACCGCCGCCGGACGGGAGCTGTTCAGACTGCTCTTCGACGGCTGCGAGGAAGAGCCCGCTCCGGAAGCGGAAGAGTGACCGGTCCGGAGAGCGCTCAAATGGGATTTCGCTTTTTCAAACGCATTCAGCTCGCGCCGGGGATTTCGATCAACCTGAGCCGCTCCGGCGTCTCCGCCTCGTTCGGTCCGCGCGGCGCGAAGGTGACGCTCGGTCCACGCGGCATCCGCAAGACGATTGGTCTGCCCGGAACCGGATTCTACTACACGACCCAGTCGACGTGGAAGTCGAAGAAGCAAGAGGAGCCGCCCGAACCGTCCGCCCGGGAGGCGGAGGCCGGAACGGGCACGGCGGAACCGGAGCTTGCGCTCGGTTTTTTCGAGCGTCTGGTTGCGCCGGAGGCGGAGAAGAATTTCGTCGACGGGCTCCGCGCCTTTCTCAACGGCGAACTGGAAGAGGCGCTCGCGCTCTTCGCCCGTTCTCCGGAGCGGGCCGACTCCGCCTTCACCGGCGGAATCATCGCCCTGCGGCTGGAGCGGTTCGCCGAGGCGACCGATCTCCTCAATCAGGCGCTCGACAACGCGGATGATCTGGGGGCGCTCTTCGACCGCTGTGAGCTCGAACTTGACGTCGCATTGCCGGTGACCGATGAAGTGGAGCTGCACATCGCGCGCCCCTCGCGCCGGGCCGCGATGCTGGTGCTGGTCGAAGCCTGTCAGGCTCTCGGTGACTACGACGGCACGCTCGATCTCCTGCAGGAGCTTTACGAAGAGGATTCCGAAGATCCGATGGTCCGGGTTTCTCTGGCGGAGATTCTGCTGGAACTCAGCAACGGCGCACCCAATGAAACGGAACTGCTCCGGCAGATCGTCGGACTGGCGGAGGGGGTTGATCCGGAAACCGAAGCGGGAAGCGTGCTGCTCGATTATCGGAAACTTGCCGGAGAGCGGCTCCGGAAGCTCGGGCGATAACTGCAAAAGAGCGGCCTGGAACCGGGGCCGCCCTTTTTCAAAATCCGATCGTAAAATCCGGATTATTTGCCGGAGAACCGTTTGTTCCACTCTTCGAGCTTCTTTGCGGCGAATTCGCGTCC
>CAZPWP010000400.1:0-1913 GCA_964590295.1 uncultured Victivallis sp. | reverse complement strand
ATGTTCGATGTAAAGATTTTCGACTCTGTCGAACACAAGCGATGGACCGGCGTGGAGAATGCGGAACTGCTCGACAACGCCCGTCGCCTCGATATGCTCGACCGGCCGCTGATCGCCAGAACACCGTTGATTCCCGGGGCGACCGACTCCGCGGAAAACATCCGGGCGATTGCCGGCTTTCTCAGAAATTTCCGCAATCTGCGCTGTTATGAACTCTTGAATTTCAACCCGCTCGGCGAATCCAAATATCGTGCGCTCGAAGAGAAAAATCCCTTCGTTTCCGCACGGCCGCTGAAACCGGAGGCGCTGACCCGCCTGCGGGAGGCGGCGGAATCCGTCGGCAACCTTACCATTCAGATCGGGTGACTCTCATGATGATCCAATATATCAATCAGTATCCGGAAAACGAGACGTTCGATTACGCAAAACGCCTCCGCCTGCTCCGGGAACGCAAACTGGCCCAGACTGCCGAAAAAGTAGAAAAAGAGGGCGGCCTCAACGAGGACGACTACGGGCGGGTCGTCGCACCGGACTACTTCAAATTCAAAATCGTTCCCAACAATCCGGACGGCCACTTCTACGGCTACTCCGGCTGGACGGAGAATTTCACCAAACTTCTGGCGGAGCATCCGCTCTACGTCGACCCGATTGACGCATTTGTCGGGCGCGGCTTCTTCTTCCTGATCCGGCTGCGCGGCATGACCGGCGACCCCTCGAATCCCTATCCGTGGAATCCGGCTTATCCGTTTGATGATCTGAAAGTTCTTTTTGAACGCTACAACATCATCTGCGGCATCGGGCGCGATCACCACTTCAACCCGGACATCAAGATGGGGCTTGAACTGGGCTGGGGCGGCATCCTGCGCAAGCTGGAGCACTACCGCGCGCAGAACGGCCCCGAGACCCGGGAGTTCTACGACAGCGAAATCGCCGTGGTCAAAGCGATCATCAATTTTCTGCACCGCATCTCCTACCAGCTGGCCGAATTCGCCCTGATCGAACGCAATCCTTTGCTGAAGAAGAATTTGGAGGAGATGGCAGACATCAACTTCCGCATGGCGGACGGCGTCCCCGCCACCATGCGCGAAGCGATTCAGTGGATGTGCCACTTCAGCATGCTCAGCCGTCTCTACAACCGCGGCTCGGCGGGCGGACAGCTCGACCAGCTGCTGCTGCCCTATTACGAGAACGACATCCGCGCCGGGCGCATCACCGACGAAGAGGCGAAATTCTATCTGAGCTGTCTCTTCTTCAACGACAGCCGCTACTATCAGCTCGGCGGCCCGGACCTCGAAGGCGACGACACCATCAACCATCTCTCCTGTCTGATTCTGGAGGCGGCGGATGCGGTCAACATTGCCTGCAACCTCACCGGGCGGGTCCACGACAAGAGCGACCCGGTCTTCCTGCGCAAAGCGGTGGAGTGTCTCTTCCGCAACCGGATGGGCTGGCCCCGCTTTTCCGGAGACAAGGCGCTGGTGGAGGGGTTCATGCGGTGCGGCTTCCCGCGGGAGGAGGCCATCCGCCGCATCTCGTCGGGGTGCCACTGGATGAGCATCCCCGGCAAGGAATACACGCTTAACGACATCGTCAAGATCAACGCCGCCAAGGTGTTCGAAGTCGCCTGGAACGAGATGTTCCAAACGGGCGAAAAGAGTCTGGACCGGCTCTGGGAGCTGTTTCTCAAACATATGAAGTGCGCGGTGGAGGCGACCGCCGACGGAATCCGCTTCCATCTGAACTATCAGGACCAGAATGAACCGGAGCTGATCCTCAATCTGCTCTCCCATGGCCCGATCGAAAAAGGGTGCGACGTCACCAAGGGCGCCACCTATTTCAATCTCTGCATGGACGGCGCTGCGCTCGCGACCGTCGCGGACAGCTTCGCGGCCGTCGAACAGCGCGTCCTCCGC
>CAZPWP010000399.1:0-1922 GCA_964590295.1 uncultured Victivallis sp. | reverse complement strand
CGGCCCGATCGCCCGACTGGTCGGCGACGAGCTCCATGTGACGCTTCATAACGCCGCAACGGAGGAGCAGCAGGTGGTTCTCGGCGTCTCCGGCGGCGGCATACGCGCTCTTCGCATGGTGCGCGCCGCACTGCCTGCGAAAAGCAGCCGTTCCTTCGCCGTCCCCGTCCGGAAAGTCTCCTCCGACCGGCAACCGGCGGAACTCATGCTCTACACCAACGGCACCACCTTCCGGCTCCCGGTGAAGGTCGTGTCCGCCGAAGTGATCCAACGGACCTTCCAGCTGGAAAACGCCGACGGCACGATCGACCTTCAGCTGGATAAGGTCGTCGTCACCATGAACGTGCGCGATCCTTCCGACGCGGGGCCCACCGCCGGACGTCCTCTCTGGAAAACCGACTGTGTCGAACTCTTTTTCGACCCCGCGCCGTTCCTGCTCCCCGAGCGGCGTCCCAATGCCCATATCCAGAAACCGGGAAGCTTCCGCCTTTTCGTCACGCCGCGCGATGAGCGGAAGCTCTCCGGCATGGGCGCGGTGGACCCGTCGGCCTGTCGTCTCACGGTGAACCGGAACGATTCCGCCGGATATTCGTTCCGTCTCGAAATTCCGGTGAACGCCTGCCCGGCGCTCGGATTCTGCGTCAAAGTCAACGACGCGCAGGAGGGCGGCAAGATCCGGGAGACGGTGTTGAAAGGCGTCCCGAAACCGGTCCACCTCAACTGCTGCAGTTTCCCGGTCGTGAAGGAAGGCGGCAATGAAACCACAAGGAGTTCCAAATGATGCGTCTGCGAAAAAAATTATTTCTCTTTCTGCTGTTTCCGGCCGCAGTCGGCGCTGCTGCCGTCGATTTCACCGTCGATCCGCAGAAGCCGTGGCGGAAAACAGAGGAACGAACCTGTTCCGTGGAGTTTTCCGGCAAAGGCGCCCACCCCTATCTCTGGATTCGGCCGAAGACGCTGAAATCCGACGCCTGTTATCGGATCAGCTTCGAAGCGGAACAGGGGGGCCTCCCCTTTGCCGCCCTGATCCGGGAAAAGGTCGGCACGGAGTGGAAACACCGCGGTTACGCCGACGACCTCCAACTGCCCGCCGGTCCCAGGCGGTACAGTTTCTACTTCCGGGTCGCCGAACCGGAGCCGGGGACCTCGTTCGCGATCTATCCGCTCGCCGGAAAGGGCGGCCGGGATACCGTTCGCAACATTCAGCTTGACGAGATCACCGACTTTCGCGCCAATCTCCTGCCGGAGGGAGAGTTCGAAAACGGCACCGCCCTCTGGCCCCGTCATCGGAAATTCGCCGAACGGGTCACCGTCGCAAACTCACCCGGCTTCTTCTGCGGCGCCCGAAGCCTGCGCATGGAGAGAAACGCCGGAGACACGGTTGCCGTAATTTCCCGCGATCTTCCGGCGCTTCCGGGGAGGACGGCGACCATACGATTCTGGGCGCGAAACACCGCACAGGGAACCGTTCCCGGAACCCTCTATCTCGACTTCTTCCGGCCGAAATACGGTTACGAAAACCATCTGGTCCGCAAGTTTCCTTTTCGGGTGGAAGCGGACTGGAAGGAGTTCACCTTCCGCTATCGGATTCCGGAAGAGGTCAACCGGTATCCGGCGCTTTCGGAAAAGATGCTGCGGTTGCAGTTTCATCTGCCGCAAAGCGATCGGCCCGCCGTCGTCTGGCTGGACAATCTGGAGTACTCCCTCGAGTGATTCTCCCCGGCGGAACGTCAGGGTATGCAAAAACTGGTTCTTCCGCACGTTTCACGCAAAATGCGGAAGAACCATGACCGTGTGCGATGGAGAAACGTCAACCCGATGAAAAGAAAGAACTGAAAATGGCCTCTTCGACGGTCTTTGCCATACGTCACACCTCTTTCACGCTCGAAAACGGCCTGGCCCGCGCTCTGTTAAGCGCGGTC
>CAZPWP010000398.1:0-1933 GCA_964590295.1 uncultured Victivallis sp. | reverse complement strand
CAAATGTATTTCACAAAATTCGGGACAATAACCAATTTTGTGAAAGCGGCCGGGGCGGACTGCGGCTGCGATTCCCGGCGGCGGGCGGACTGGAGCAGTTGGCGCGAGTTTTGCTTTATCAGAAAATTCAACGAATGTAATGAACCACAATCATTTCAGGAAGGATATGAAATCATGAACAGTTATGTGCAGAAGGTGCTGGCCGATCTCCAGCAGACCAACGGGCAGGAGAAGGAGTTCATCCAGAGCGTCACCGAGGTGCTCAATTCGCTCAGCAAGTTGCTCGACGCGCAGCCGAAGTACGAGAAGAACAAGATTCTCGAGCGGATGGTCATTCCGGAGCGGGCGATCATCTTCCAGGTGCCGTGGGTGGATGACAAGGGTGAGATCCAGGTCAACACCGGCTACCGCGTCCAGTTCAACAGCACGATCGGCCCCTACAAGGGCGGTCTGCGTTTCCACCCGTCGGTGAACCTCAGCATTCTGAAGTTCCTCGGGTTCGAGCAGGTGTTCAAGAACAGTCTGACCACGCTGCCGATGGGCGGCGGCAAGGGCGGCTCGAACTTCAACCCCAAGGGCAAGAGCGATCGTGAAGTGATGGCCTTCTGCCAGAGCTTCATGCGGGAACTCTTCCGCCACATCGGTCCTTCGACCGACGTCCCGGCCGGCGACATCGGCGTGGGCGGCCGGGAAATCGGCTACCTTTTCGGCCAGTACAAGCGCATCGTCAACAGCTACGACAGCGTGCTCACCGGCAAGGGGCTGAACTGGGGCGGCAGCCTGATCCGTCCTGAAGCGACCGGATACGGCGCGGTCTACTTCGCCGCCGAGATGCTCAAGACCCGTGATGCCGGTTTCGACGGCAAGCACGTGCTGATCTCCGGTTCGGGCAACGTTGCGCAGTACGCCTGCGAGAAAGCGACTCAGCTCGGAGCGAAGGTGCTTTCGTTTTCCGACTCCAACGGTTCCATTATTGATGAGGACGGCATCGACGCCGAGAAGCTCGCCTTCGTGCAGGAGCTCAAGAACGTCCGCCGCGGTCGGATCCGCGAATACGCCGAGAAGTTCCCGACCGCGAAGTACTACGAGGGCAAGCGCCCGTGGCAGCTGGTCAAGAGCGACGTCGCCATGCCCTGCGCCACCCAGAACGAACTCGAACTCGACGATGCCAAGGCGCTGGTCGCCGGCGGTTGCATCTGCGTCTGCGAAGGCGCCAACATGCCGACCACGCTCGAAGCGACCGAATATCTCCAGAACGCCAAGGTTCTCTTCTCGCCCGGCAAGGCTTCGAACGCCGGCGGCGTCGCCACCAGCGGCCTCGAAATGAGCCAGAACGCCATGCGTCTCTCCTGGAGCGCCAGAGAGGTCGATGAGAAACTTCACGACATCATGGTGAACATCCACAACGCCGCCCGTACCGCCGCCGCCGAATTCGGCGAGCCGGACAACTATGTGATGGGTGCCAACATCGCCGGTTTCCGCAAGGTCGCCGACGCGATGATCGATCTCGGCATCTGACGAAGTTGGATTCCTGATTGATTCCAGAGGCTCCGGAGCGCTCCGGAGCCTTTTTTGTGTGGTGCGCCCGGCATGGCGTACGACTACCGGGGGAAAGTCCCGAAGCCGCCGCGAGGTGGAATCAGGAGGAAGTCCATAGCAAAGCATTGGCCCGACGAACAGGAAGCCGATATGAGGCATGAAACGTGGATGAGGTGGCGTAAATCATCGAAGTCCGAACCCTGTCCGGAAACGTTTCCTGCAGATCGACCGGGCATACATGGGAAAGTCGTGCGCATTCCCCGGGGAGATCTGCGCTCCTGCTTAAGCTGACGCGACAGAGATGCCGTGTGATGAGAACGCAGAAGTCAGCCGAGGGCGTAGCAGCGTGTTCCACTTGCGCGAAGGCCTGAACCAACCATGAGCCATGGAGCCA
>CAZPWP010000397.1:0-1956 GCA_964590295.1 uncultured Victivallis sp. | reverse complement strand
TAGGCGGAGACGCTGTTGTCCGCCCGGTCGCCGCGCCAGGCGACAACGGCGTTCTCCAGATTGCGCGAGCCGGTCCAGTTGCCGCAGTCGCGCAGGCCGGAGAGGGGAAAACGGCTCTCGTTTCCATCGGAATAACGGACGACGAGTTCGCCGAACTTCTCCTCCGGCGTCCACCCGGAGGTGTGGAGGAGGTTGAGCGAACGCATACCCGCCGGAACCTTGACCGGAATGGTGAGTTCGGGTTCCTCTCCGCCGACGGCGGCCGCGCCGCGGGGGGAGACGGCGAAATCGAGCCCGAGCGCGGAGATCGTGCCGGGACGGATCATATAGAGCGACTCCTCCGGCCCCTGAAGGGTCCAGACCGGGAGCGTATTGCCCGATTCCTCCCGGAAGGCGCGGGTGGCGAACCGGTCGAGCGGAATCTGGGTTCCGGCAATCTTCCGCACGGTCAGATTGAGCTTGAGTTCCGCATTGGAAGGCTCACCACCTTCCGGCTTAAAACAGAACATCACGCTGACGGTACCGTCTTTTTGACTGACTTTGCGGTTGTCCTGTATAATCACCCGGCCGCCTGCGGGGCGGATGACCAGCTCTTCCGCGCCGAATGTGCGGAGCACCACCTCCTTTGACCCGCCGGAGTAGAGCCGGGCTTTCTCCGGCTGTTCCGGAACTTTGAGCGCTTTGCCGTCGACGAGGATGGCGCAGCGGTCGGCGGGCAGGGAAAAATTGCCGCTGATCCGGTTCAGGCGGACCGGTTCCTGCATGGTGAGCGCCGCGTGAAGCTCCACGCTCTCCGGACCGGCGGGCGTGATCGATTCGGTGATGACGCCCCTGCCGTCGCCGGGCAGGATGGTGCCGGAGAACTGCGCACCGGAGGAGGCGACCCGGGATTTGAGCTCCTTCCAATCCCTGTTGCCGACGAAGCGCCAGCGGGAGTCGCCGACGGCGATCTGGAAGCTTGCTCCGTGGAAGGAGAAGGTGCCATCCTTCTGGATGTTCAACGATTCGGGCAGGGGGGCGCTGATGGCGGCGACGCCGGAGAGCAGAAGCAGAGCGGAGAGAATTCCGAATTTCATTTTTTCCTCAATTCAGTTTGAAATAGACATTATCGGGGCCGATGAAGTGGAGCACGCCGGCGGTGACTGACGGGGTCAGCCGGTAGCCGGCCGCGTTGTCGGAGGAGGCGTGACCGTCGAAAAAGACGGCGTTGGCCTGATTGCTGTGCCGTAGATACATGCAATTTCCATTCGGGGAAGAGTAGCGCAGATGGATGTCTGCAATGGGGAGTCCGGCTGTTTCCCCTTTGTCGATGCTGAGTCCGGAGTCGGTCAGCAGGATAGTTCCGGAAGGCTTCTTCATCCGGGGCAGGACATGGAAGATCCAGTTGTCCACATTTCTGACGAAAGTTCCCAGTTCCGTCGGGCAGTTGTAGTTGTATTGCGGAAGGCCGTAGACGCGCCAGCGCAGCTGGCCGCCGCTCTCCGACGGTGCGAGGCGCTGACTGACCGACGGGCAGTAGAGCACTTCCGAAATGGAAAGAGTTTCCCCATTTTCCGTCACCTCGTGGCTGGGGAGGTATTTGAGGTTGATGAGGTACGTGCTGTAGGGAACGGCGCCGTTGGAGGCGTTTCTGCCCCGCGAAAGAAATACGCTATTATAATCGTTCGCATAGAGGATGCAGGCGCTGCCGGCCTGTTTGAGCTGATTCAGGCAGGTGGTGGTCTTCGCCCGCTCCCGCGCCTTGTTGAGCGCCGGCAGCAGCATGGCCGCCAGGATCGCGATGATCGCGATTACAATCAGCAGCTCAATTAGAGTAAAAATTTGTTTCATACCCTCCTCCTTATTTTTCTCCGATGACAGTTCCGCGGACGCTTTGCCGACGGCATTGGAAACATCCGCTGTCGTATCACAGATGGCATTCTGGAATTTTTCGATCCGTATATATTCCCAAAGATG
>CAZPWP010000396.1:0-1983 GCA_964590295.1 uncultured Victivallis sp. | reverse complement strand
TCTTTCCGCCGACCATGGTCAGCTTGACACGGCACTGGACGTTCCATCCGTCGAACGGGGTGTTGCGCGAATTCGACTGGAACTTCTCCTTGTCGATCCTGTAATGCTCCTCCGGATCGAACACCACCAGATCGGCGGGATTCCCCTCCGCCAGGCTGTAGTTCTCCATGCCGAGGATCTCCGCCGGGCCGGCGGTGAACTTCTTCACCAGCTCCGACAGGGAGATCACCCCCTTCGCCACCAGTTCACCGTAGGTGAGCGGTAGCGCGGTCTCCAGACCGATGATGCCGAACGGCGCCTCGTCGAACTCCACCATCTTTGCGGTCATCGTGTGCGGCGCATGGTCGGTCGCGATCGCAGTGATCGTGCCGTCGGCCACCCCCTCGATCAGCGCCAGACGGTCCTCCTCGGAACGCAGCGGCGGATTCATCTTGTAGTTGGTGTCATACTTCTTGATGCACTCGTCGGTCAGGGTGAGATGATGCGGCGTCGCCTCGCCGGAGACCGGAATCCCCCGGGCGCGGGCGTTCCGCAGCAGCTCGACACTCTCCTTGACGCTGACATGCTGCATGTGGATCTTCCAGCCGATGTTGCGCGCGAGAATGATGTTGCGCGCGACCATCAGCTCCTCGGCCGCGCCGGAGATCCCCGTCATGCCGAGCAGGACCGACCACTTGCCTTCGTGCATGACCCCGCCCGCCGCGAGACACTTGTCCTCGCAGTGGTCGAGAATCGGCAGATGGAACGATTTCGCGTATTCGACCACATGGCGCATCAGCGCATGATTCTGAATGCAGCGGCCGTCGTCGCTCAGCGCCACCACGCCCGCCGCCTTCAGCGAACCGATTCCGGCCATCTCCTCCCCGGCGTAGTTCCTGGTCATGCAGCCGCAGGGCAGGACGCGAACCACCCCCTTCTGGGCGGCGGTCTGACGGAGAAATTCAATCGCGCCGGCGGTATCCGCGGGCGGATTGGTGTTCGGCATGGCGACCACCGAGGTGAATCCGCCCGCCGCCGCAGCAGCAGTGCCGCTGGCGATGGTTTCGGCCATATTGTTGCCCGGCTGGCGCAGATGGACATGCAGATCGATGAAACCGGGGGCGAGCACCTTGCCGGCGAGATCGATCTCCTCCGCATTGCGGAGGGATGCGGGTTCGGCAAACCGGCCGTCGGCGACGCCGATGTCACCGGCGGCATCGATGTTGCGGACCGGGTCGATGACCCGGGCGTTGCGGAAGATGCAGCTTTTCATTTTTTCACGCACCCCGATACGAGAAAGAGCACCGCCATGCGGACGGCGAGCCCGTTGGTTACCTGTTCGAGAATCACAGAATTCGGTCCGTCGGCCACCTCGCTGGTGAGTTCCACATCGCGGTTGATCGGCCCCGGATGCATGATCAGGGCATCCGGCTTCATCAGCTTGAGCGTTTCGCGGTTGATCCCGAAGAACTTCGCATATTCCCCGGTGCTCGGGAAGAAGCCCGCCGTCTGCCGCTCATGCTGGATGCGCAGCAGATTGACCACGTCGGCGTCGGCGAGCGCGTCGCGCAGATTGTGGCAGACCCGCACGCCGACCTCCTCGAACTCGCGCGGCACCAGCGTGGAAGGACCGGCAAACGTGACGTTCGCACCGAGCTTAAGCAGCCCCCACATGTTGCTGCGGGCGACCCGGCTGTGAAGGATGTCGCCGACGATGGCGACGTTCAGCCCCCGGATCCGCCCCTTCTTCTCGCGAATGGTGAAGATGTCGAGCAGCGCCTGGGTCGGATGGCTGTGTGCGCCGTCTCCGGCGTTGACCACGCCGCACTTGAGGTGCTTGGCGATGAAGTCCTGCGCGCCGGGGGCGGCGTGGCGCATCACCACCAGATCCACATGGAGCGCTTCGATATTGCGGACGGTGTCGAGCAGCGTCTCACCCTTGCGCAGGCTGCTCACCGCGGCCTGCATGTTGACGATGTCGGCGCCGAGCCGCTGTTCCGCGAG
>CAZPWP010000395.1:0-1991 GCA_964590295.1 uncultured Victivallis sp. | reverse complement strand
GGCGAACCGCTGCTCAAAATGCCGATTCTGATCGTCATCATCGACGAGCTGGCCGAGCTGCGCATGCAGGATTCGTGGAAGGATTCCGAAACCTATATCGCCCGGATCGCCCAGCTGGGGCGCGCCTCGGGCGTCCACATCGTCGTGGCGACCCAGCGCCCCTCGACCAACATCATCACCGGCGTCATCAAGGCGAATCTGCCGACCCGGATCGCCTTCCGGGTGATGCAGCTGGTGGACAGCCGGGTGATCCTCGACGTGCCCGGCGCCGAAAATCTGCTCGGCATGGGCGACATGCTCTACCTTGCCCCCGGCGGAATGAACCTCGAACGCGTGCAGGGCGCACTGGTCGACGACAAGGACATCAAGGCGATCGTGAAGTTCGTCTCCGAGCAGCGGCCGCAGAACTTCAACGCCCAGGTGGTGGCCGAGGAGGAGGCGCAGGACGAGGAGATCGACGAGAATATGATCGACGATTACGATGAGGAGGATGCGGCCGACATCGCGCCGCTGATCCGGAAATATCTGCGCCCCGGAGACGACGAAAACGTCCGCCGCGCGCTCGAAGTGGTGCTGCTCGACCGCAAGGCGAGCACCAGCTATCTGCAGCGGCGGCTCAAGATCGGTTACAACCGGGCGGCGGAGATCATCGATCTCTTCGAGGAGCGCGGCATCGTCGGTCCGCCCTCCGGCAGCGGGAACAAGCGGGAAATTCTCGTTTTCGACGAGGCGGAGTTCTCCGGTTGAATTTCATCCCTAACCATTTGAGGATGTTGGACAATGAGTGATCTACAGGACAGGGAGACCCCGGAACTCTTCGGAGAAGAAGCCGGAGCGGAGAACGCGGCTCCGGATTTCGAGGAGGCAATCCGCGAGGCGCCTCCGGCGGAACACACCCCGCCGCCGCCCGGGCTGCGGCCCCGGATCAGCGACGTCGAAGGGAAGGAATCCTTCGGGCAGTATCTGCAGGCACTGCGGGAGCGGAACCGTTTCACGATCGATGAAATCAGCGCCGAGACCAGGATCAAGGCGGAATATCTGGAGGCGCTGGAACACGAGGATTACAGCAGTTTGCCGCAACCGGTCTATGTGCTCGGGTACGTGCGCAAGCTCTGCAGTCTCTATCACGTCGCGCCGGAACGGGCGGACCAGATCACCGCGGCGCTCCGCGACCAGCTCGAATACGAGGTTCCGGAAGACATCGTCAAGACGGTCGTCGACCACGAGGTGAGCGAAGAGAACGAGCGCCGGCGCCGCCGGCTCGTCCTGGCTCTGGCCGCGGCGGCTCTGCTGGCCGCGGCGCTTCTGGTGACGGGAGCGGTTCTGATTCTGACCGGGCTGCACCGTTCCGCGACAGCCCCCGGGGAGCCCCGTTTCACGGAATCGCAGGTGGTGGAACTGCAGGATTCTCCCCGGCTGATCATCACGGAACTTATCCCGTGACCGGCAGGATATCGGGAACCGGAACTGGACAAACCGGCAGTATGGTGCTATAGTATTCATCATGAAAATTCTATTGATCAACGGGCCGAATCTGCAGCTTCTCGGAGTCCGGGAGCCGGGAATCTACGGCGGCGATACGCTGCCGGAGATCGTCGCGCGCGTCCGGAAGGCGGCGGAGGAGGCGGGGTACGGACTCAGGGATTTCCAATCCAACCACGAGGGGGACATCGTGGACAAGATCCGCCGGGCCCGGCTGGCCGGCAGCACCCATTACATAATCGTGGTGGCGGAGGGCGCCGGCAGCGCCATGGACTACGCCAACCGCATCCGGGAGGAGGTGGGCCTGGATCCCCGGGTCACCGTGCTGGGCCACATCCAGCGGGGCGGCTCCCCCTCCGCCCGGGACCGGGAGACCACTCCGCACATGGCTATCTTCTCAGCCTCCGTCAGCAGGCAGGTCTCGATTATCACCTTCACTATCCTATCTCCCGCCGCCGCCTTTACGGCGTTGATCTCATCCAGGACCTCGTCCAGACGTCCCGCCTTTA
>CAZPWP010000394.1:0-2012 GCA_964590295.1 uncultured Victivallis sp. | reverse complement strand
ATGTAAAATGCCCCGCCGACGATCGCCAGGATCAGCACCGCGGCCGGAATACAGCGGTAGATCCGCCGCATCGGCAGCGTCACCGCAAACGCCCCCGCCGTCAGCAGCGCGGCGAGGAACGCCGCCCGGCTGCGGGTGAGCAGCAGCACCGAAACCAGTCCGAGGAACACCGGTGTGCAGAGCAATATCCGCGAGAGCCGGACCGGTTCAAAGTGGCCTGCGAACTGCCAGACGCCGTACAGCGTCACCGGCAGCAGCAGCAGCAGATATCCGGCCAGCATGTTGCAGGAGACGAAAGTGGCGAAAACCCGGTCGTCGTTGATCTTCGCGATCATCACGTGGCTGACCCGGGCGCCGTCGGCGATCTGCTTTTCCACAAACGCGCGGGTTTCGGCGAAGCCGATGAAATACTGGGAGAGTCCGGAATAGATCAGCCAGCATGCTCCGACGGCAAGCGCGGCGCAGAACCAGCGGCGGTCCTCCGGACGGTTCCGCAGCCAGAGCCGGATCGCCAGCACATACGAACCGATTCCGGCGAGGTGAATCGTCTCGCCGACAGCGTAATCAATGGTGGCGGCATGGATCCAGCCGATCAGGGAGACCAGAGTGAGGCCGAAACTCCAGAGCAGAGCGGCAGCGCCGCCGGCGGTCCGCCACGGCCGCATGCCGGGGGCGAAGACGACCAGCGAGGCGAAGAGCGCCGCGCCGGAGAAGATGCCGAAGGAATGAGCGGGCCAGTTGACGATCAGCCAGGAAAAAAGATCCCCCGGGTAGAAGGAGGTCGCCTCCGGCAGCACCGCGAGCGAACCGAATTTCAATGGCAGCAGAAACGTGAGAAGAGCAAGGTATCCGGCGCAGCATTTCTCCGCCCATCTGCCGCCGTTTTCCCGTCGCCCGCTCATCTTGAAAACACGATGGTTCGGCAGCCGGAGAGAATCACCCGGTGCTCCAGATGGGCGCGGACCGCACGGGTGAGCACCCGGCGCTCGATATCCTTGCCGATGTTTTTGAGATCGGTCGGATCGTTCTCGTGAGAGATCCGCTCGACATCCTGCTCGATGATCGGCCCCTCGTCGAGTTCAGCGGTGGCGTAATGGGCGGTGGCGCCGATCATCTTCACGCCTCGCTTCCAGGCGCGTTCATAGGGATTCCCCCCCTGAAACGCGGGCAGAAAAGCGTGGTGTATATTGATGATCCGCTGCGGATACTGTTCAATGAAATGGTCTGAGAGAATCTGCATATAGCGGGCCAGCACCACCAGATCGATGCGGTGGCGCTTCAGAAGCTCCAGCACCTGCTCCTCCTGCGCAGCCTTCCCCTCCGGCTCCATCGGGCAGCAGCAGAAGGGAATCCGGAAGCGGTCCGCCACGCTCTCCAGGTCGGGATGATTGCTGATGATCAGCGGGATACGGCAGTCGAGATCCCCCTCCTCCGCATGCATCAGCAGATCGTAGAGGCAGTGGGAAGTTTTCGAAACCATGATCGCCACGTTCTGCGGCACATCGTCGTAATAGAGCGAATAGTGCAGCTCGAATTTCCCGGCGAGCCGGGCGAAGTCCTCTTCCATCCGCTTGCGGGTGGTCTGTTCGCACAGATCGATGATGATCCGCATGAAATATTTGTTTTCCCGCACATCGGTATACTGCCGGCAGAGCAGGATATTGTAGTTGTGTGAATAGAAAAAGGCCGAAATTTCAGCCAGCAGTCCCTTCCGGTCGCGGGTCTGAATCAGGAATATTGCTTTGCGCATAGAAAAACATCCCGTTTCAATTCCAGTGTTACAACAATTGCAATTGGTTAAAATAGCACAGTTTCCGGATTTTTCCAGTCCGGCTCGGATGCCGTCGGCGAAGTCGATGGCGCCGGCGTTCTCCAGAATGCGTCCCCGGGCGGCTTCCGGTCCGGGCGTCGACTGCCGGAGAAACGCGGCGAATTCGGCGCAGCTCCGCATTCCGCATTGCTGTTTTGTTCAAGAAACAATCAGGGCGATGTCGGCCTTTTTCCATTTCATC
>CAZPWP010000393.1:0-2043 GCA_964590295.1 uncultured Victivallis sp. | reverse complement strand
GCAAAGTAATGCTCATTGACAAGACATCCATTCCTTCACAAAATTTGGGACAATAACAACAATTGTGCTGCCGGCAGAGAAAAGTCTGCCGGGAACCGGCCGAGCCCAGGTTCGACGATCGCGTGAGGGATTTTAACGCTCCGTCAGACCAGTCAGAAGATTCCACCGGGATGAATTGCCAATCGTTGCCTCCTGCATCGGAATTGAGATAATCGTCGTTTTTGCTCCGGAAGTTTTTTCGAAAAATCTTCTGTCGGCGGGTTGTGAAGAGGCCCTTTCCGGAGTATACTATCCACCGACAGAATTCAGGAAATTTCACACAGGAGAAACGTGCCAAAAATGGCTTCCGATTTCGTTCATCTGCATCTGCACACCCACTACAGCATGCTCGATGGAGCGTGCACCATCCCCGGTCTGGTCGAACTGGCGAAAGAACATGACATGTCCGCGATGGCGATCACCGACCACGGCTACATGGGGGGGGTCGAGGAGTTCCACCGGGTCCTCTCCGGCGCCGAAATCAATCCGATCATCGGCGTCGAAGCCTACGTCGCCCCCGGCGATATGCGCGACTTCGATTCGAACAAACCCTTCAACCGCGGAGGATTTCACCTGGTGCTGCTCTGCGAGGACGAACAGGGCTACCTCAGTCTGTGCAAGCTCATGTCCGCCGCCAACAAGGAGGGATTCCACTACAACCCCCCGCTCGACAAGGAGCTCATGCGGCAGTACCGCGACGGACTGATCTGCACCAGCGCCTGCATCGGCGGCGAGATCTCCCAGTACTTCCTCCAGGGCGATACGAAGCGCGCGGAACAGGCGCTCGGCGAATACCTCGACATTTTCGGTCCGGACCGCTTCTTCATCGAACTCATGGACCACGGCATGGAGGAGGAACAGCGCTGCAACAAGTATCTGGTCGACCTCGCCCGGCGCAACAACCTCAAACTCATCGCCACCAACGACGTCCACTACATGCGCAAGGAGGATGCCGAGGCGCACGAGATCATGCTCTGCATCCAGACCGGCGCGCGGCTGGCCGAGAAGCACTTCCGCTTCCCGACGCCGGAGTTCTACTTCAAGGGCGAGCAGGAGATGCGCGAACTCTTCCGCGAGGTGCCGGAGGCGGTCACCAACACCCGGCTGATCGCCGAGCGGTGCAACATGAAGTTCCACTATGTGCCCGAGGTCAACCACTACCCGAAGTTCTACATGCCGGACGGGCGGCTGGCCGACCGCAACGACCTGCGCGATGTCTGCTTCGACAACATGGAGTATCGTTACGGCTTCGATCCGCGCAAGATTGCCGAGCCGGACGCGCGCCAGAAGGAGATTCTCGACCGGATGGAGTATGAGCTCGGCGTCATCGAGAAGACCGGTTTCATCAGCTATTTCTTCGTGGTGTCGGACTTCATCCGCCACGCCAAGTCGGAGGATATCCCGGTGGGGCCGGGGCGCGGTTCCGGCGCCGGTTCGCTGGTCGCCTACTTGACGCGGATCACCGACATCGACCCGTTGCAGTTCAATCTCTTCTTCGAACGCTTCCTCAACCCGGAGCGGGTCAGTCCGCCGGACTTCGACGTGGACTTCTGCGAACGTCGCCGGGGCGAGGTGATCGACTACGTCCGCAGCAAGTACGGCTTCGACAGCGTGGCGCAGATCTGCACCTACGGCCAGCTCAAGGCGAAGGCGGTAGTCAAGGATGTCGCCCGGGTGCTCGGCTGCGACTTCGAATTCGGCAACCGGCTCTCGAAGATGATTCCGGAGGATCAGAAGATGACGCTCGACAAGGCGGTCGAGCAGAACAAGGAGCTTGCCGAGAAGATCGAGAGCGACCCGATGATCGGCAAGGTGTGGAAGTTCGCCAAGGTGCTGGAGGGGCTGAACCGCCAGACCGGCATCCACGCCGCGGGAGTCATCATCGGCGACCAGCGGCTGGACAACCTCGTGCCGCTGGCCCGGAGCGCCTCCGACAGCATGGTGGTGCCGTTCCCGGCGCACCCGTGCGAGGAGCAGGGGCTGCTCAAGATGGACTTCCTCGGT
>CAZPWP010000392.1:0-2060 GCA_964590295.1 uncultured Victivallis sp. | reverse complement strand
TCCGGCCAGACCTACACCCGCAAGATCGACTACTTCGTGCTGTCGATCCTCTCCGGCATCGCCCAGTCCGCCTCGAAGATGGCGACCGACATCCGGCTGCTCGCCAACCTCAAGGAGGTGGAGGAGCCCTTCGGCAAAAAGCAGATCGGTTCGAGCGCGATGGCCTACAAGCGCAATCCGATGCGCAGCGAGCGGGTCTGCTCGCTCTCGCGCTACCTCATGAACCTGCCGGGCAACGCGGCGATGACCGAGGCGACCCAGTGGTTCGAACGCACCCTCGACGACTCCGCCAACCGCCGCATCGTGCTCGCGGAGTCGTTCCTCGCGGCGGACATCATCCTCTCGCTGCTCATCAACATCACCGACGGCCTCCAGATCTGGCCGAAGGTGATCGCCCGCCGCATCCAGTCCGAACTGCCCTTCATGGCGACCGAGAATCTGCTGATGGCCGCGGTGAAGAAGGGCGGCGACCGGCAGGCGCTGCACGAGGTGATCCGCACCCATTCGATGGCCGCCGCCCGCCGGGTCAAGGAGGAGGGCGCCGACAACGACCTGCTCGACCGGCTCCGCAGCGATCCGGCCTTCGCCTGCATCCGGGACGAATTCGATTCGCTGCTCGCCCCCTCGACCTTCATCGGCCGCGCGCCGCAGCAGGTCGAGGAGTTCCTCGCCGAACGGGTCCGCCCGCTCCTCGAACAGTACCGCAGAGAACTCGACGACGCCACCGCCGACGCCGTCAACGTATAGCAGAATTCAAGAGCAAGCAAGGAGTGAGGAATCATGGCTTTTCTCGACGACAACTATCTCATCGGCAACGCGACCGGAAAACGGATCTTCAACGAGGTCAAGGATCTCCCGGTCATCGACCCGCACAACCACGCGAACGTCCGTGAAATCGCCGATAATCAGTGCTACTCCGACGCGTGGCAGCTCTTCGCCGCCACCGACCACTACGTCTGGGAGATGCTGCGCAAGCGCGGCGTGCCCGAGTCGCTGATCACCGGGTGCGAAGCCTCCGCCGAAGAGAAGTTCCTCGCGATGGCGAAGATCTTCCCCGAAATCGTCGGCAATCCGGTCTACGAGTGGATCCACCTCGATCTCAAGCGCTACTTCGGCATCGACGAGCGGCTCTCCGAAAAGACCGGGAAGAAGATCTGGAACGCGGTCAATGAGAAGCTCGCCACCGACGCCTTCCGGCCGCAGGCGCTGCTGACCGGTCCGCTGAACGTCGAGGCGATGAGTTCGACCGACGACCCGGTGGACCTGCTCGAAGACCACGAGCGCGCCAACGCCGCCTTCGGCCGCCGGATCATCCGCCCGACCTGGCGCCCCGACAAGGCGATGAAGATCTTCGCCCCCGCCTGGAGGGAGTACATCGACCGGGTGGGCAGGCGGTTCAACCGGAAGATCTCCGCCTTCGGCGACCTGATCGACGCCATGCGGCAGAGCCATGACTACTTCGCCGAAAAGGGATGCCTCGCCACCGACCACGGCCTCGAGCTGCCGCTGCGCGCCGACTACCTCTTCGAGGACGCCGACCGGATCTTCCGCCGCGCCCTCGCCGGAGAGACGCTCACCGCCGCGGAAATGGATTGCTACATGGGCGCCTTCCTCGCCGAAGCCGCCGCCCTCAACGCCGAAAAGGGATGGGTCACCCAGCTCCACCTCGGCGCGGTGCGCGACGTGCGCGCCCGGCTCTTCGACGCGCTCGGCCCGGATGTCGGCGGAGACGTCAGCAGCCACCACCAGGACTTCCTGCCCGCGCTGGTGTCGTTCCTCAACCGGTTCGACAGCGAGCTCAAGGTGGTGCTCTACTGCCTCGATCAGGGCCATCAGGCGACGCTGGCGACGCTGGCGCGCGCGTTCGGCGAAAACGTCCGGCTCGGTTCGGCGTGGTGGCTCTGCGACCATCCGACCGGCATGCGCCGCCAGCTCGAGTACATCGGCGCGGTCGACGTCTGCTGGAACTTCGCCGGAATGGTTTCGTATTCGCGCAAGCTGCTCTCCTACGGCTCCCGCTTCGAAATGTTCCGGCGGGTGATGGCCGATGTGCTCGGTTC
>CAZPWP010000391.1:0-2084 GCA_964590295.1 uncultured Victivallis sp. | reverse complement strand
CGCTGTCCGCAGCAGCTGCCCGTTCCGCTCCATGGTTTCGAGGATCTCCCGGATGACGCTGCGCGATCCGCCGGTGCGGGCGGCAAGTTCCCGTTCCGACGGAAACGCCGTCTGCCCCGCGGCAAGCAGCTCACGGACCAGCTGACGGATCTCCCTCTCCGTCACCGCCCGCGGCTGATTGTTGCGCAATGCTCCCATGAGATCTCCCGAAAAATTCAAAACAGACCAACTGGTTTGTTTTAATTATACCACAAAACCCGGCCGATGTCAAGTCCATCCGGAAATCCGAAGCGAAAAAATTCGTTTTTTTATTTTTTCGCTCGATGTTTGACGGAATTATGATTCGCAACGGGCGCTTCTCCCCCCCCCGTTTGGACAACATTTTATTGAAAGATCGGCGGAAAAGCCTTTGCGTCAGCCGGCTGACGGCGGCGAGATCCGGTTCCGGCCCCGGAAGGTGGATTCGCTCCGGCAGACCGCCGCCGCCGGCGAGTTGATTCCGGATCCGCCGGTTCTGCGGCCGACCGGCTCCACCGTGCCGGTGATGGAGCTCTTCCGGAAGGAAAGCTGTGCGGCATCTGCGATGGACGCGTTCCGGATTGATCCGGGCGGTCCGCCGTTTTCTTTCCGGGAGAGAAAGAGGAAGCACTGGAATTCCGGGGAAAACGGGTGTAGATTATAACATTGGATCCGGAACTTTTCATCAGAGGTGATTTTATGCCGATTTTTCGATTCCGCTGCCGGAAGTGCGGCCGCGACGCCGAACTTCTGCTGCCGCGCCACGACTCTCCGGCGGCCTGTCCCGCCTGCGGCTCTTCGGAGATGGAAAAACAGTTGAGCGTCTTTGCCGCCGTCACCAGGGCCGTCCCGGCGTCGTGCGCCGCGCGCCACGACTGCCCGGCTGCCGGCAGCCATTCGTGCGGCGGCGGATGCTGCTGCCACGGCGGACATTGAGCGGATGAACAAGCAGCAGCTTCTCGCCGCGCTCGAGTCGATCGGAATGCGTCCCGGGCGCGGGCTCGGCCAGAACTTTCTGCTCGACGGCAATCTGCTCGATGCGATCGTCCGGCTGAGCCGTCCGCAGACGGGGGAGGTGATTCTCGAGGTGGGGCCCGGTTTCGGCGCGCTGACCCGCCGGCTGCTGAAAAGCGGCGCGGAGGTCTACGCGGTCGAATTCGACCACCGCATCGCCGACTACCTGCGGAAAAATCTGCCGCATGAGCACTTTCACCTGACCGAGGCGGATGCCTGCCGGGTCAACTACCGGGAACTGCTCCCGGAAGGGGTGCCGTTTCGCGCCGTCGCCAATCTGCCCTATTCGATCAGCACGATCTTCATCGCCCGGATGCTTGATCTGCCGCAGCCGCCGGAGGAGATGTTCTTCATGCTCCAGCGCGAGATGGGCGAGCGGCTCGCCGCCGCGCCCGGCACGAAGGAGTACGGGGCGCTGTCGGTGCGGACCCGGCTCCGCTACGAGGTGAAGATCGAGAAGCTGGTGCCGCCGGAGGTGTTCTTTCCGCCGCCGGAGGTGGATTCGGCGGTGGTCTCATTCCGCCGTCATCGCCGCGAACCGGAACCGGAAATCCTGCGGCTGCTGCCCGGCGTGGTCAAAACGGTATTCGCCCAGCGGCGCAAACAGCTCGGCAAGGTGCTCTCCTCCAACTACGGGCGGGAGCGGTCGCTCGCGGTGCTCACGGCGATCGGAGTGCCGCCGGAGACCCGGCCGGACAGACTTTCCGTCGAACAGTATGTCGAACTCACCCGGAAGCTGTTTCCCGGAGCGTGAATCATTTTCCGCCATTCGACCGTGCAGAGCGCGGTTTTGACCCGGCGGCGCGGACGGATCTCCCACTGCCGGAGGTTGCCGCGATGATCGACCAGCAGCGCCTGCGGACGGCTGCCGGTGAGCGGGAAAAGGCCTCTTCGACGGTCTTTGCCATACGTCACACCTCTCCACGGCTTGGCCCGCGCCCTGTTAAGCGCGGTCAGCGCCGCGAGCGCATGTGAGAGGACTGCTTTGCGTTCCGCAAAGCAGCAAGGAGCAATTGCGACGCAGTCGAACGGAGTCGAGCGGAGCCGCTCCG
>CAZPWP010000390.1:0-2087 GCA_964590295.1 uncultured Victivallis sp. | reverse complement strand
AATCTGCTTCAGGTTCATTCGTCGCAGCCGGGGGATGCTTATTTCATCACCTCGGGCACGCTTCATGCGATCGGTGGCGGGAATCTGATTCTGGAGATTCAGCAGAACAGCGACACCACCTACCGGGTGAGCGACTGGGGGCGGGTGGATTCACACGGAAAGCCGCGGCAACTGCACATCGAGGAGGGAGTGCGTTCGATCAACTTCATTAACCGAACCTCGCCCCGGATTGTCGGAGTTTCCGGAACGGCGCGGCACAACCGCAAGTTCGACGTGGTGACGCTCTGCCCGTTCTTCACGGTCAACGATCTGCGTCTGGTCGGAATCTGGAACGACGACACGATTCCCTCGGGCAGTTTTCATCTGGTCAGTGCGATCAACGCACCGGTGCGGATCGGCCGGCCCGACGATCCGGAGCGGATGGTCACCGCCGCCGCCGGCGAGACGGTGCTTGTGCCCGCCAGCTACGGTGCTTACGTGATCGAGCCGCTTGAGCCGGGCGAAAGCCGTGTGGTTCGAACCACGCTTTAATCAAAATTTCTGAACTACGGAAAGTACCATGAGTTATCAATTTATCGCCGATCTGGAGAATGAACTGCGGAGGCGGTTTCCGAACTATCCGGCGGAACCGACTCTCACACCGGATCGCTGTCCGGCCGGCATGAAGGGGGATTTCGCATTGAACTGCTTCCGGCTCGCCCGATTCTGCGAAGGACCGGCCGCGGCGGCGAAGGCGGTCGCCGGAATTCTTCGCGATCACGTCGATGTCGAATCCGTGGAAATGGTCAAGGCGTTCGTCAACGTCACGCTGCGGCCCGCCGCGCTCTGCCGCGATTCGGTGGCGAACGTCGGTGCACTGCTCGACTCCGCCCGGCTGGAGGAGGGCGCCCGGCGCCGCATTCTGATCGAATACTCCGCGCCGAACACCAATAAGCCGCAACATCTCGGTCATGTGCGCAACAACACGCTCGGCATGTCGCTCGCCTCGCTGCTCAAGCGGGTCGGCCACGATGTCATCGAGATCAATCTGGTCAACGACCGCGGCATTCACATCTGCAAGTCGATGATCGCCTACGAGCGGTTCGGCAACGGCTGCACGCCGGAGTCGACCGGGATGAAGGGGGATCATCTGGTCGGCAAGTTCTACGTCGACTACAACCGGGCGCTGTCGGAGGAGATCAAACAGCTCCGCGCCGCCGACCCTTCGACGGAGGGAAAGAGCGATGAGGAGCTGTTTCTCGCGACCGAACTCGGCCGTTCCACTCAGAAGATGTTGCAGCAGTGGGAGGCCGGGGATCCCGAGGTGCGCGCCCTCTGGAAGAAGATGAATTCGTGGGTGTTCGCCGGCTTCGCCGAGACCTACAAACGCATGGGGATCCATTTCGATCACACCTATCTGGAGAGCGAAACCTACCTGCTCGGCAAGGACATCGTCGCCGCCGGGCTGGAGAAGGGGGTATTCGAAAAATGCGAGGACGGCGCGGTCATCTGCGACCTCGGCAAGCTGGGGCGCAAGGTGGTACTCCGCAGCGACGGCACCAGCGTCTATATCACCCAGGATATGGGGACCACGCTGCGCAAATATGAGGATTACCACCCCGAATCGATGATCTGGGTGGTGGGTGACGAGCAGAACCTCCACTTTCAGATGCTCTTCGAAATCATGAGGCGGCTTGGATATCCGTGGGCGGATCAGCTCTACCACCTCTCCTACGGCATGGTCAATCTGCCGAGCGGAAAGATGAAGAGCCGTGAAGGCACCGTGGTGGACGCCGACGATCTTTTCGATGAGATGGCGCGCCTTGCCGCGGATGCGTGCCGGGAGCGGGGCGGCGAAGCGCTCAGCGAAGCGGAGCTGGCCGAACGCAGCGAGATCATCGGACTCGGCGCGCTGAAGTTCATGCTGCTCAAATTCAATCCGAAGACGACGATTCTCTTCGATCCGGCCGCATCGATGAAGTTCGAGGGAGACACCGGGCCGTACATTCAGTACGCAGCCGCGCGGATTCACTCGATCGAGCGGAAGGCGCGGGAGCGGAAGATCGATTTCGACGCCGCTTCGGTCGACTGGTCATTGCTCGGCCACG
>CAZPWP010000389.1:0-2101 GCA_964590295.1 uncultured Victivallis sp. | reverse complement strand
GCGCGCCGTGGGCAGATAGTAGCACTCCGTGTTCCACAGCGGTCGCGGTTTCGCCAGCGTCGATTGGATGTTCTTCACACACTGCGCGTAGAGGTTGAGCGCGCCGTTGATGTAGTCCAGACCGCAGGCGTAGGGGTGGAAGGCGACGGCGTCGAGGTAGTCGACGTAGTTCGGATCGGCGGCGTTGAGCTGTTCGCACCACTTGACCACGTTGATGCCGAAGTCGCCGGTCACCCCGTTCCCGAGCAGAATGGAATCCGGGCGGTGCTGTTTGAGGAACTTCCAGGTGTGTTTCAGGTAGTCGATGTAGTTCTTCGCCGGCATGCCGAAGATGCCGGGTTCGTTGGACATCTCCCAGCAGCGGACCTGGTCGCCCCAGTTCTTCCAGACAAATTGCAGATACCGGTCGTAAATTTCCATCGGCGGCAGTACCGAACCCATCTTCCGGCCGGGCGCCTGGTAGAAATATTCATAGAGATACATCGGCAGCTGCGAACCGCGGATGCTCTTCGTCCGGTAACGGTCCAGCGTTTCCTGGCCGCCGTGGACGATGAAGTTGCCGACCAGACAGAAGAGCGGTTCGATCTGATACTTTTTGAGCATATCCATCTGCAGGCCGATGATCTTTGACGTGAACTCGTCTTTTTCCGGCTCGATCAGGCGCCACCGGCCCCAGACCCGGAACAGGTTGACGCGGGATTCCTTCAACAGCCGGTACTCCCGCTCGAAACCGGAGTGATGGATGCTGTAATTCTCCTGCCCCTCCCGTTCGGCGCGGCCGATCGGGCAGAGCGCCTCGTCGTTGACCCCGATTCCCCAGCCGAAGGAGCCGAATGGGTGCGTGACGGCCGGGTGAAGTACTTGAACGCTGGTGTTGATGCCGCGGAGCGGTTTCCCCTTCCGGCGAAGAACCGTGGTGAAGGAGCCGTATTCCCCGGCTTTCCAGGAGGCGCTTCCGGTCCAGGTGCCGTCCGCTCCCCGGGTCAGCCGGAGCGGGAGCGCGGCAAGTTCGCTGTTGTTGTAGTCCCGCAGCACCGCAAGTTCCGCATCGAGCGAATCCGCCGCATCCGCGAGGCGCGCCCGCACGGCGAAACGGACCGTGTCGCCGCGGCGGTAGAGCTGGTCATCCCGGTCCGGAATCACGCAGTACTCTTCCGGCTCGCCGGTTTTTCTGCCGTCGACGTAGCGCAGCTGGAAGTTGTCAAGGTAGAGGCTGTTGAGCGTTCCGCCGCTCTTTACCGCGGAGGGCAGCACCCAGATGTTGTAGTAGTTGGTGTAGGCTTTCACCGGGAAGCGGCGGGAGAATCGCTGCCATTCGGTGGTCGGGCGGAAGGAGAACGACTTCAACATCGGGTAATAGGAGTCGCGGTCGTTGTCGGGGAAAAGGCGGAAGTCGATGGTGAACGAGCTCAGCTTGTGCAGTGTGCCGCTTTCATCCGGACCGACCTTGGCGTCGAAGGAGATCTCCACTTCGCCGTCGCGGGTGAGCAGAATATCGGCAAGTTCCAGCTGGTAGTGGGAAACGCCCCGATAGCCGGGGATCATCAGGCACTGGCCGGGATTTCCCCCGGAAACGGTGCGCGGCGTGTAGAGCCGGTCCGGGTCCGCCCGAACCGTGTCGATCGCGGCGCGGTTGGCGTCGAGAAAATATCCCGGAACACCACGCCCGGGTTCGCCCAGTTCCATGTGCGAATTGAGGTTGACCGGCTCTCCGCCGCAGGCGAGGAGAGTCAGCGCGGAGCAGAGGGTAACGGGCAATGATTTCATAAAGAAGTTCCTTTCCTGTGCGGGAGCGCGGCCCGACTATTCATTGATGTTGGTGGCGAAGTATTTCTTCCAGATCTCGACCTCCCGGCTGCCGCCGGCGGCGTTGAGTTCGGAGACCGCGTCGAGCATCCCTGCGTGTCCATCCACGTAGAGGGCGCCCGTGTTCCGTTCATGGACCGGGCCGACCAGATTGGAGGTGCTGGAGGAGTTGAAGAGATAACGCCCGTCGGTGAGGACACCCAGCCCGGCTTCATTTCGAGCCGCCTGATATTCGATGACGCCGACTTTGGCGGCGGGTTTCTTCACCCGTTCCGGGGAGACGACGGCGGCCTGA
>CAZPWP010000388.1:0-2121 GCA_964590295.1 uncultured Victivallis sp. | reverse complement strand
TCGCGGTGTTTTTCTCAAAATACGTTCCCTTCCGGCAAGAACCGTCGAAGAACCATGCAGAAGACCCCATTTCTGTTCTTGTTTTTACATTTTTGTCGCCGGACGGCGGAGAATGGACAAAATTGTAAAAGAGAGGATGTCTGTTGTAAATCTGCAAGTTTTTTATTATCAGTTAAATGAAAACTTTTGATTCGACTGGCACGCTTTCTGCTTTTTCTTCGGCATCGTCTCTAGACATCGCAGGAAAGGACAGGTGAAAGATGAAACTGGTGATTGCCTACATCAAGCCGGAACGGCTGAATGCCGTCAAACAGGAACTTTACAAGCGGAGCATTTTCAAGATGTCGGTCAGCAACGCTCTCGGCTGCGGCCAGCAGAAAGGATATGTTTCGACATACCGCGGCGCCATCAGCGAGGTCAATCTGCTCCGCAAGGTGCGGGTCGCCATCGCGGTCAACGACGAATATGTCCAGCCGACGATCGACGGCATCATCGCCGGAGCCCGTTCCGGACATATCGGGGACGGCAAGATCTTCGTCCTGCCGATGGATCAGTGCATCCGGATCCGTACCGTCGAAAAGGGGCCGGAGGCGATCGGATAGAGATTGTACCCGCAGCAAATGGAAACAGGAGGATTGTTATCATGAATTGGAGAAAGTATTCAATGGTTCCGACACTGCTTGGTGCCGCATTGCCGCTGGGGGCGGCGGAAGCCGTCGCGACTCCCGCTGCGCAGGCCGCGGAAGCGCTCTTCACCATCAGCAACATCTGGATTCTGATCGGCGGCATGCTGGTCTTTCTGATGCATCTCGGTTTCGCCACCGTCGAATCGGGGCTCTGCCGCACCAAGAACTGTACGAACATTCTTTTCAAAAATACGCTGGTTCCGGCTATCGGATTTCTCACCTACGCAATCGCCGGGTTCTCTCTCATGTATCCCGGCGAAACCAACTGGCTGATCGGCAAGGTGTTCGGGTTCGCCGGATTCGGCATGGGCAACGAGACCATGGCACTGATGACCGGCACGGCCGATCCCGCGAAGATAATGGCGGAAGCCGCCGCCTACAACGACGGAAAATTCACCTACTGGTCGGATTTCTTCTTTCAGGGGATGTTCGCCGCGACCGCAGCGACCATCGTCTCCGGCGCCGTGGCCGAGCGGATTAAGGTGAACGCCTATCTGCTGTTCACGGCAATTTACGTGATGTTCGTCTATCCGGTGGTCGGCTCCTGGGGATGGGGCGGCGGCTGGCTGGCGGAACTCGGATTCCATGACTTCGCCGGTTCCACCTTCGTGCACTGTGTCGGCGGCTGGGCTGCGCTGGCGGGCGTGATTCTGCTCGGACCCCGGCTCGGCAAGTACTCCGGCGGACGCGCACTCGCTCTGCCCGGCCACAGCATGCCGCTGGCGACGATCGGCGTCTTCTGCCTGTGGCTCGGCTGGTTCGGATTCAACGGCGGTTCGGTGCTGAGCGCCGATCCGACGAAGATCTCCTTCGTGCTCTGCACGACGATGTTCGGCGCCTGTGCCGGAATCGTCGGAGCGATGGTGATGAGCATGATCTGTCTGCGCAAGCCGGATCACTCGATGACGCTCAACGGCTGTCTGGCCGGACTGGTGGCGATTACCGCCGGCGCCGACTGCGTAAGTCCGCTCTCCTCGATCCTCATCGGGTTGATCGGCGGGGTGATCGTAGTGCCGTCGGTACTGATCTTCGACCGGCTGAAGCTGGATGATCCGGTCGGTGCATTGTCGGTTCACCTGATCAACGGGATCTGGGGTACGTTGGCGGTGGGAATTTTCGCGCTGCCGGGCTGTGAATACACCTTCCTGGCCCAGTTGATCGGTGTGGTTTCGGTAGGCGTGGTGGCGTTCCCCTGCGCGTTTCTGATCTTCTGGGTGATCCGGAAGACGATGGGGATCCGGGTGAGCGCGGAGGAGGAGCTGCGCGGACTTGACCTCGGCGAGCACGGCATGGAGGCCTATCCGGGATTCCAGTTCTTCCTCAATCAGTAGTTTAGCTGCTGCATGACGAACCTCCGCTCGGAATTGCGCCGGGCGGAGTTTTTTTTGGGTGCGCCCGGCATGGCGTACGACGACCGGGGGAAAGTCCCGAAGCC
>CAZPWP010000387.1:0-2122 GCA_964590295.1 uncultured Victivallis sp. | reverse complement strand
CGGTCCGCTACATTCTCGATACGAAGCCGGATGTGGCAGTCTGCACAGGCGACCTGACCAGCACCGGGCAGCCGGGGGAATTCGAGCAGGTTCGGCCGATTCTGCGCCCGCTGCGGGATTCGGCGATTCCGCTGATCTATCTGCCGGGCAACCATGACTGTTACGTGAAGCGTCCAAAATGCGTGAAGGCGGTCAACGAGATGGTCGAATATCTCAGCCGGGGGAACTATCGGTTCGGAGATATGCCGATCGTCCGCAAATACGCCGGGGTGGAGTTCCTGCTGCTCAACTGCAGCCGCCCGTCGAATCTGCTCTGCTCGTGGGGATTCGTCGATCCGCGCGATGCGGAGTATGTCGTGCGGGAGTGCGGCGCACCCCGGAAGGGGCCGCGGATTCTCGTCTCGCACTATCCGATGATCGAACACCATCCGATCCTGCGGGTGCGTCACCGGCTCTTCGGCCAGCAGCGGCTGCTCGAACTGCTCCGGAGCCGTCAGCTCGATCTCTCGCTCTGCGGACACGTCCACAAGCCCTATCTCGAGGTGGATGAATCCGGCCGCGGCGAATGCTGTGCCGGTTCGGTCACCCGCAACGGCAGCATGGTCGAGGTCGATTACAGCGAGTCGGAAGACCGCTTCCGCTTCCGGACCATCTCCCTTTAAGTTGTATTTCTTTTTGCAAATCAAGGGGAAGTTATTGTCCCAAATTTTGTGAAACACATTCACAGCCATCCCATGGCATATGAAAAATTGGGTCTTCACGGGAATTTGTGGGTAAATCAGAGCGAGATACATCAGAACCGCCGTCACTCAAGCGGAAATCCTCACCATGCCGGTTATGACCGTTTTCTGCAGCGGCGGCGAATTCCTATGGCGCGGAAGATCAAGGAATATTACCAGTCGCCGTGACCGTCAGCCCGGATTCCGGTTGGGTTGCGTTTTACTGCCGGTACATCACCGGGAAGGTGCCGCGGCGGGCCTCGCCGGTGGGCACATCCACCGGGCCGACACGGTCGATGCGTCCCCAGCGGCGGCTGAACGGCCAGAAGACGATCCACGCCTTGCCGACCAGATTCTCCCGCGGAACCGCGCCGAAAAAGCGGCTGTCGAGGCTGAACTGCGAATTGTCCCCCATCATGAAGTAGTGATCTTCCGGAACCACATATTCCGAGCCGGGCGCGGCCAGATGGTGCCCCATGAAATTCAGGTGCCCCTGATAGCCCCCCTTGCCGCTGTAGAGCTTTTCAAAGACCGGATCCAGTTCGTAAATCGGCTTGAACTCCTTCGCCCCGCGCGGCTTGACCTGCAGAACGTTGTCGACAATCTTCAGCGTGTCGCCGGGCAGCCCGACCAGCCGTTTGATGTAGTAGAAGCCGCTCACGTCGGAGAGCTTCCGGTTGTCGGCGATCAGCCCGTCGGTGTTGAAGACGACGATGTCACCGCGCCGCAGCGGGAAGAGGTAGAGCGAAAACCGTTCGACGAACAGATGATCCCCCAGCGAGAGGAACCCGTCACAGACCACCTCGCCCGGCCGGTAGGGGCGCGAAAGCTCCAGATTGGAGTACTCCTCGACTTTGCGGAAGTCGCCGGGCAGTTTGTATTCCTCCGGGCCGATGCGGAAGGCGGTACTGTCCGACACTCCGTCCCCGGCGCGGCGGAAGGATTCCAGATCGAGTTCTCCCTCCGCGCGGATCTCCAGCTTCGCCGGGCGCGCGGAGAAGAGCAGCCAGTTGATCGGCTGCGGCAGCTTCCCCAGCAGCGGATTGGTGGCGTTCTCCCGCTCCATGAAGTGGATGCCGTAGAGCGTCGGCTGCATGCTGCTGGTCGGAATCCGGAACGGCTGGAAGTAGAGCCCCCGGATGCCGAAGGCGACCGCGCCGACCACCAGCAGCAGATCGAGCAGTTCGCGGATCTTCCGGTGGCGGTACGGCGGCGCAATCCGCGCGTACTTCGTTTCAAGCTCAGGCAGGCGGGCCGGATCGGCATGACGCGCCTCGTCGATCAGCGCGTCAAGGTCAGCGCAGACCGCAGGGGAAAGAATGTCGTCGTCGGCATGGCGGCGCAGCCGCATTTCCGCGACAAATTTGTTCAAAGCCTTCTGTCTGCGGCTGAAGATTCCGGCG
>CAZPWP010000386.1:0-2124 GCA_964590295.1 uncultured Victivallis sp. | reverse complement strand
GCTGTCCGCGACGATCGTATTTATATACCTGCCGTACTCCGTTGACTTCGCGGGCAATGATCGTCCCATCCGGATCATAGAAGTATTTCAGCTCTGACACCGCAGGAGAAGCGCTGAACCCCATCAGCGCCTTGCGCACCAGGCGGCCGTATTTGTCATAGCTGTATTCCACCGGAACGCCATTCACCGTTTGTTTCACAAGCCGGTTCAGGTTGTCGTAATGGCAGGTCAGTTCGCCGCCGCTGCCGTTCCTGATCTTCGACAGCCGCCCCAGTGCGTCGTATTCCCGCGTTTCCGTCAGTTTCAGCGAACCATTCACCGTCTCGCGAAAAGTTCGCTGACCCCACGCATTGTAAGCATAACGCGTGATGACCCCGTCCTCGTTCTTCTCGACAAGCCGTCCGAAGTAGTCATACCGGCAGGTCGCCTTCCGCCCGTTCCGGGTCGAGGCGATCATCTTTCCCCAGGTGTCATAGCGGAAAGTCTCCACATCCCGGCCGTCGTAGGTCACCTTGACCAGCCGGTCAAGGTCATCATATTCGCGGGCGATCGAACGGTCGGGATTCTTCCGGTCTCCGTACTTCGACAGAATTTCCCGGAGGAGTCCCGTTTCATCATAGACGTAATCCGTCAGCTGATTGGCGGCAGTCGTCTTCTCCTTCAGACCGAAGCGATCCCAGTCAAAACGGATCTCATGACGGTTCTGATCGAGCACCCGGATCAGCTGACCAAGCGCATTGTAGCTGTATTCGACCTGAGTCGCATCCGGGAAATGCTCGCGCACCACGCGCCCGAAGGCGTCACGGTCAAACGATTTGCTCCGTCCCTTCCCATCCGTGTACTTCACCGGCAATCCATGACTGCCGTACTGAATGTCCAGCAGACTGAGCCGTTTCTCGCCGTCAAGGCGCTCCAGACGGATCAGCTGGCCGTTCTCATTGTAGGTGTAACAGGTCTTCGTACCGTCCGGCGCCACCACCGAGGCAAGACGGTTGAAACTGTCATATTCCCGGCGAACCACCTGCCGGAACATATTCATTTCGGCCGTCACCAGCCCAAACCGGTTGTAGCGCAAATCACGCCAGGTGCGGCCATCCGAAATCCGCTGCGGCTGATTCGCATCGTCGTAATGAATCGAAGTTGATGCAACCGCGCGTCCTTCGGCATTCAACCGCATGATCTCGGTCGGATTCCTTCGGCTGTCGTAGCGGAAGCCGACTACCGGCTCCGGATCATCCTGTTCCGCGCCGCGCCGGGTAATCAGTTTCACTTCCCCGAGTTCATTGTAGGAAAAGTTCAGATCGTTTCCCGCCATGTCACGGATCCGGACGACATTGCCGGAGAGTTTGTCGTAGCGGTAACTGGCAACCGTCCGGTCCCGCCCGTCCACAATCTTGCGCACCTTGCCGAGATAGGCGACGTCGTAACGCATGAAGTAGTAAATCGTGCTCTTGCGTCCGGAAAATTCCGTGATGTTGAATACACCGGTTTTGCCGTTGTAATGGTAGGACGCCGTCTGTCCCAGCCGGTTGGTCAGCGTCACCTGTCCCGGCTCTTCATTTCCATACGCATAGTTCAGCATCGAATCGGAAAGCAGACGACCGGCCGTTCCTCCGCCGAAGGTGCGCTTTTTCTCCGACGCCTGACGCAGCGACGCAAGGCGCTCCGCCTCGCTTTCGTGCTGGACTTTCAATTCATCCCGGTAATCGCCCCGCGTCACAAGCGTCAGATACCCGTATGAATCGTAGGCGAATCTCGTCGGAGCGAGTGTTCCGTGCCGATAGCCGGTCAGTTGCGGAACATTGATTTGCATCGCCTTCGACTGTACCGTCTTCGGCAGCAGCGTAACCTTGTTGTCCTGATAGGAAAAACGGTATTTCACTCCATTCAGCGTCATGCCGGCAGCCAGCTTCCCGGAATAGTGCAGCTCTATCAGCTTCAATCCATCCTGACTGACCGAAGAAAGGCGGTTCCGATCATACGCGAAGCGCAGAGTTCGACCCGACGGCGCTGTTATCTGTGTCAGTTTTGCATCGCGGTAGACGAATTTCCAACCGGCGTAACCGCGTTTCCCGGTAAATGTCCAATCTCCGGTCTGTGAGCGTTTACTCTTTGCCGCACCGG
>CAZPWP010000385.1:0-2145 GCA_964590295.1 uncultured Victivallis sp. | reverse complement strand
CCGCTTTTCATCCTCCGGTTTCCAGCCGAAATAGGCGTGCAGCGCGACGTAGTCGGCGATTTCAAAGGTTTCGCGCAACACCGCAGCATCCCAGGTGGCGAAGGTCGGCATCGAACGGGTGCTCGACCCGCAGACGACAAGCTCAATCGACGGATCCGCCATCTTCATCATCTTGCCGCTCTCATGGGCGATTCTCGCGTATTCCTCCGCGCTCTTGTGGCCGATCTGCCAGGGCCCGTCCATTTCGTTGCCGAGGCACCAGAGACGGATGCCGTGCGGTGTTTCCGCTCCGTTTTTCCGGCGCAGGTCGCTCCAACCGGTTCCTCGCGGAAAGTTGCAGTATTCGACCAGCTCCTGCGCTGATTTCGCCGTGCCGGTCCCGAGATTCACCGCCAGCATTGGAGCCGTATTCACTTTGCGGCACCATCTGACGAATTCATCGATTCCGACCTGATTTGGCTCCAGCGCCTCCCAGGCGTATTCGGCACGGACCGGGCGGTTCTCCTTCGGACCGATCGTGTCGTGCCAGTCATACCCGGAGACGAAGTTGCCGCCGGGATACCGGGTGATCGGCATGTTGAGTTCGCGCACCAGTGCCGCGACGTCACGGCGGAAGCCGTCTTCATCCGCTTCCGGATGGCCCGGTTCATAGATTCCGTCGTAGACGCATCGGCCGATATGCTCCACGAAGCCGCCGAACAGGCGGTCGTCCACCGGGCCGACGGTGAACTTGCGGTGAATGGTGAATGTCGCTTTCATTCTCAGGTTCCTTTGCATTCTCCGGAATTTTGCGCTATATTCTAAATCTATACGGACTTTACATAAATTCAATGTTTCGAAGCTTGCAATAAGTATGAACGGCATTGCCAAAACTATTATCATTCCTCCCGGCTGTGTCGAGAATTTCGTGGATTTCTCCGATCTGCCGGAAGGGGAGAACTGGTTTGGCGGAGGGGTGGTGATGGCGGCGCTCGCCCGCCACGTTCCGGGGTATTTCGTCGATTATCCGGCGCCGCGCCGACACGATGTCCAGTACTGTATTCGTGGAGGCTACCGTTATGAATACGATGGGAAATGCGGTGAGCTGCAGCCCGGCGAGCTGCTGGTGTTGCCCGGAGGTTGCCGCCAGAAATTTCATGCGCTGGAGCGCTCTGAAAGCGTCTTTTTTCTGCTCGATCCGGCGATCTGGTGCGAAGTCGGGTTTCTGCACACCCGTTCAATCTACGGCGATCTGCTGCTTCAGCTTCTGGAAACCGCGTTGCATGAGCGATATTCGCCGATGGCGGAGGGTGTTTTCCGCCGGGAGCTGGCTCATATGGCACTCTCTCTGGTCCGCCGGGAGATCGCCGGTGCAGAACGGCGGGAATCCCCGCTGGAACTGCTCGCGGGCAAACTCCGGCTCCGGCCGGAATTGCCGTGGACGGTCGCGGAGATGGCTGCGTTGTGCGGTGTCTCGTCGTCACACCTGCATGCGCTCTGCCGGAAACGGGGAATCCCGTCTCCTTATGTTCTGTTGACCCGCATTCGCATGGAACTGGCGGAAATGCTGCTGACGCGAACCGATTACCCGGTCAAGGTGATCGCTTCGCAGTGCGGATATGCTCTGCCGTTCTCCTTCACCCGTGCCTTCACGAAGCACGCGGGCATGTCGCCGCAGCAGTTCCGCCGGATTTCCATTGCCGGCCGTGGCACGGCTACTTCACGAAACGGATGAGATCGCGCTGGATCTGAAAGAGTTCCGCCTGGTTTTCCTTGTAGAAGCTGTCGAGCGACAGCAGCGGATTGTCCTCGCCGTCGGTCAGCTTCTGTGTGGCGAAGGCGATTGAATTGGAGGGGAGGATGGTCTTGTACTTCGCGCTGGCATACACCACCTGAGACCAGTCCGCGATGATGGCGTAAGTGCGTTTCTGCGCCGGATCGAGCAGGTTGAAGCCGAGCGAGAAATCCGCCGGCGGATTGGTCACGCCGAAGTGGGGCGCGAGGGTCGGCACCACGTCGAGGTGACTGCTCATTCCGGTGTAGACCTCCGGCTTGACGCCGGGAATATAAATGACCAGCGGAGTGCGGATCTGTTCCTGCACGAAGGTGGAGTTGTGTCCGAGCCGCCCCTTTTCATAGAACTCCTCGCCGTGATCGCCGATCAGC
>CAZPWP010000384.1:0-2173 GCA_964590295.1 uncultured Victivallis sp. | reverse complement strand
CGCTGTAAATCCGGGAAAAACGGGCGGACTGAACTTGCCGTTTTTTTTCGGAACAGTATATTATTGTGTTGAGACAGCAACATTCCGGAGTTTAAAATGAGCGTGGAAACCTTTGATGTGATGGTCATCGGGGCTGGGGCCGCCGGCCTCTGCGCCGCGGTCCAGGCGGGGCGCGCCGGTGCAAAAACGATTTTGGTGGAGAAGAACGGGATCTGCGGCGGTGTCATCACCATGTCGGGGGTGAACTATCCCGGCCTCTTCCAGGCCTGGGGGCGTCAGGTGATCGGCGGAATCGGCTGGGAACTGGTGCGGAAGACGCTGGAGGAGGCCGGTTGGCCGCTGCCTGATTTCCGTGAATTCGACGCCGAATGCCACTGGCGCAACCAGATCCGGATCGATGCAATCGTTTTTGCCACGCTCGCCGACGGGGCGCTCGCCGGAGCGGGAGTTGATGTCCGTTTTCACACGATGCTCGCCGCGCTCCGGGAGGAGGACGACGACTGGCGGGTCACGCTCTGCGGCAAGGACGGGCTGTACGAGGTCCGTACCCGGGTTGTCATCGACGGTACCGGAGACGCCAATGCCGTCCGCATGGCCGGATATGAATACCGGCAGTCCGAACCGTGCCAGCCGGCGACCTGCAGCGTCTACGCCGTCGGATACGATTTTGAGAAACTCGATCTGGCGGCAATCCGCGCGGCGTTCTCAGAGGCGGTCACGCGGGGCGAGGTCAAAGCGGAGGATGTCGGCTGGGGCGAGGGCTTCATCGGGCATTTCCTGTATGCCCGGGGAGGAAACAGCAATCATGTCTGCGGCATCAATGCATGCGACAGCGCCGGGCGCACCCGGCTGGAGATCGCCGGACGCGCCGCAATGCTGCGGATCTACCGGTTCCTCCGCCGCCAGAAGGGGCTGGAAAAGCTGGAGTTCATTCCGAAAGGGGGCGAATGCGGGGTGCGCGAGACCCGGATCATCGTCGGCGACGAGACGGTGACGGTCGACGACTACACCTCCGGGCGAATCTTCCCTGAAGCGGTCTGTTACAGCTTCTACCCGATCGATCTGCACGATGCCGAGGTCGGGCTGGATAAGCGGAATCTCGCTCCCGGCGTGGTGCCCACCGTGCCGCGCGGCGCGCTCATTCCGCGCAATTCCCGCCGTTTCCTCGCGGCCGGTCGGATCATCTCCAGCGACCGGCTCGCCAATTCGGCGTTGCGGATTCAGGCGACCTGCATGGCGACCGGGCAGGCGGCCGGAGCGATCGCGGCGCTCGCCGCCGCTTCCGGCACGGAACCGCGCGACGTGGCGTATTCCCGCATCCGGCAGCTGCTTGGCGAACACGGCGCGATTCTCCCCTGACGACGGCGTTCAGTTGCAGCGGTATCCGGCGGCCTCCCTCTCCGCCTTGAAACGGGCGGGTTTCTCCGGCGGATGGCTCTGTGCCGGACAGAGGGCGTTCCCGGCGTCGAGAATTCGATGTTGCGGGGTTCGGCGGCCTCAAGCAGCCAGTTCAGCTGTTTTTCGTAAATGCCGCCGCCGTGGTCGCCGACGCCGAAGGAGAGGGTCTGATGTTCGTCCCCCTCCTCGAAGAGCTGGTCGACCCAGTCGAGCAGCTCCTGCTTTTCCTGCCAGTCGGGCATGGTGCAGCAGGCCCGGCGGATACGCAGCGTGACCGCCTCGCCGCCGCGTCGCCGCGCCGGAGGAAGAGATAGGGCATGGTTTTCTCCTGCGCCATCGGACGCATGAAGACGTAGCGGTCGAATCCGGTCGCATTCAGAATCTTCGGCACTCCCGCGTTCTGCCCGAAGGAGTCGACACGGCAGCCGATCCGGATCTCTTTACCGAACTTCTCGCGGAAGCAGCGTTTGCCGAACTCCGCCTGCCGGAACAGCACTTCGCCCGGCGTGAGGATGGTGTCGGACTCTTCGACCCGGCCGCCGACCGGTTCCCAGCGCCCCGCATCGACCAGCTTCCTGATCTCGGTGAAGAGCCCGGGATCGCACGCTTCGATCCACTCGTAGCAGCTGCTCGATGAGCGGCAGAATTTGAGAAAGGGGTATTGCTTCATGATCCGCACGATCGAGCGGCAGGTGTTGTGAGCCAGGTGGAAGGCGCTGACCTTCCTGCGCCTCGGGTCAGGGGATTCTGCGGCGGAACGAGTACCGGAGGGACG
>CAZPWP010000383.1:0-2174 GCA_964590295.1 uncultured Victivallis sp. | reverse complement strand
CTTGCTTTTTTTTAAAAACGTTCTATATTATCATTTTCTCCTTCAAAAAAGGGAAAATTTCACGATTCAGGAGTCTTGAAAGATGGAAAACCTTTACGAAACCACCGCCGAACGGTACCGCAAGTATGTGATGCCCACCTATGCCCCGAAGATTCTGTTCGTCCGAGGCCGGGGCGCGCGCCTGTGGGATGCCGACGGCCGCGAATATCTCGATTTCGCCTCCGGGATTTCCGTCTGCAATCTCGGGCACTGCAACCCGCGGGTGACCGCCGCCATTCAGAAGCAGGCCGCGACGCTGGTTCACGTCTCCAATCTTTACAGGAACGAGGTGATGCCGCGTCTCGCCGAAAAGCTGATCACCAACTGCTTCGACGGCGTGGTCTTCTTCGCGAACTCCGGTGCGGAGGCCAACGAGGGTATGATCAAATTCGCCCGCAGGATCGGCAACGCGACCGGCCGCAATGAGATCATCTCGATGAACAACTCCTTCCACGGGCGGACGCTTGCGACGCTGGCCGCCACCGGCCGCGCCAAGTACCGCAGGGGATTCGAGCCGGATATGCCCGGATTCCGGCAGGTGGACTTCAACGACATCGACGCGCTCAGGGCAGCGATCACCGACAGGACCTGCGCCGTTCTGCTCGAACCGGTGCAGGGCGAAGGCGGCATTCTCCCGGCCGACCGCGAATACCTGCGCCTGGTCCGGGCGCTCTGCGATGAGAAGAACCTGCTGCTGCTCTTCGACGAGGTGCAGTGCGGCATGGGCCGGATCGGCACCCGCTTCGCCTGGCAGAGCTTCGGCGTCGAGCCGGACGCCTTCTCGATGGCCAAGGCGATCGCCAACGGCCTGCCGATGGGCGGTTTCATCGTCAGGCGCAAATATGCGGACACTCTGACCGTCGGCACCCACGCGAGCACCTTCGGCGGCACGCCGCTGGTCAGCGCCGCCGCGCTGGCAGTGCAGGAGGCATTCGATCAGGACGGCGTGCTGGAGAACTGCGTCGAACAGGGGAACCACCTGCGCGGCAAACTCGCCGAACTCGGCAAAAAATACTCCTTCGTCAAGGAGGTCCGCGGCATGGGGCTGATGATCGGCGTGGAGCTTGATCGCGAAGCGGCGACGCTGGCCGGACTCCTGCTTAAGCAGAACCTCGTGGTGCTGACCGCCGGGGAGACCGTTCTCCGGCTCCTGCCCCCGCTGGTCATCACCCGCGAAGAGGCCGACCTCGGTCTTGAGAAAATCGCAGCCGGACTGGAAGAACTCGACCGGCTGATCAAAGAGGAGAAGTAACCCCATGAAGAAAGATCTTTTGACACTGAGGGACATTACCCTTCCGGAGCTCAATGAAATATTCGCTCTCGCCTCGAAACTGAAAGCCGAACGCGGCAAGGTGAGCTTCACCCCGCTGGCGGGCAGGAGCATCGGGCTGATCTTCGCCAAATCCTCCACGCGCACCCGCGTCTCCTTCGAGGTGGGCGTCGGCGAACTCGGCGGGCGGCCGCTCTATCTGGATCAGTCCAAAATGCAAGTCGGGCGCGGCGAAACCGTGGCCGACACCGCCAGGGTGCTCAGCCGCTATCTGCACGGCATCGTCATCCGCACCTTCTCGCATGCCGATGTCGAGGAGCTGGCCCGCACAGCGACGATTCCGGTCATCAACGCGCTGACAGACGACTACCATCCCTGCCAGATCATCGCCGATCTTCTGACCATCCGGGAATACTCCGGGCGGGTGGATGGTTCGATCCGGATGGCCTTCTACGGCGACGGCCGCAGCAACATTGCCAACTCCCTCATGCTGGCGGCCCGGCTGACCGGCATGGAGCTGGTGATCGCCGCGCCGGAAGAGGAGCGTCCGGGCGAAGCGCTGATGGCCGGCTGTCCGAACATCCGCTGGGAAGCCGACCCGAGGAAGGCCGCCGAAAAGGTGGATTACTTCTACACCGACGTCTGGGTGAGCATGGGCTTCGAAGCCGAACAGGCCCGCCGCATGAAGATCTTCCGCCCCTATCAGGTCAACGCGGATCTCTTCAAGGTCGCCAGTCCGGATGCGAAATTCCTCCACTGCCTCCCCGCCCACCGCGGCGAAGAGGTCTCGGCGGAGGTGATGGATTCCCCCCGTTCGATCGTCTTCGACGAGGCGGAAAACCGCCTCCATGTCCAGAAGGCGGTC
>CAZPWP010000382.1:0-2180 GCA_964590295.1 uncultured Victivallis sp. | reverse complement strand
GCCCTCCAGCTCCCACATCTCTTGTTTCGCTTCGGCAGTCTGCCCGTCTCCCCCCTCGCCATGGGGCCGGCCGGGCGCTTGCTTCTCAAAATACGTTCCCTTCCGGCAAGAACCGTCGAAGAACCAATTCCGTTTCGGCGGAAATTGCAAAATCCTCTTCGGCGTGCTATGTTAAAGAAAGCGCTCCCGTAGCTCAGTTGGATAGAGCGAACGCCTCCTAAGCGTTAGGTCACCAGTTCGATTCTGGTCGGGAGCGCCATGTCAGACGCGACGGGGGCCTTCGATTTTGGAACAGCGTGGGAAAGAGAGCCAGGCGAAATACCGCCAGATTGCCGGGATCCTGCGGGAGCGCATCCGGCGCGGCCGCTACAAGCCGGGCGAGACGATCCCCTCCTATCCGCGGCTGCGCGAACTCTTCGAGGTGAGCGACATCACCGTGCGCAAGGCGGTGGCGCTGCTGGTCAACGAAAAGCTTCTGCGCATGGAGCGCGGCCGCGGCAAGGGGTTCTTCGTCATGCCCCCCGCGCCGGCGCGCGGTTCCGGGCGGCGGCTTCGCCGCCTCTGCATCCTGCCGGTGAACATGCCGCAGAGCGACGACCCCGCCATTCAGAAGGGGATCACCGCCGCGGTCGAGGCGGAGTTCGGGAGCGTCTTTCTGCTGCCGGACTTCGCCGACGCCGACAGCCGGCTGCGCTATCTGCGGCGCATCACCGCCGCCGGGGCCGCCGACGGATTTCTGATCAACGGCCAGCTCTTCGCCTCCGACCGCGAGGCGGCGGGGGTGACGGAGTACTTCGACGCCTGCGGGATCAAGTACGTGGTGATCTATTCGTGCGAATGCCGTTCGGCGTCGGAGTTCCTCGCCGCCGGGCGGCCCGGGGTGTTCATGAACGAGCGCGACGCGCTCCGGCGGGCGCTGCTGCGGGCGAAGCAGCGCGGGAGCCGGCGGCTGCTCTTCCTCGGCGTCGACGACTTCTCGGTGCGCCGCTCGATCGAGGTCGCCCGTTCGCTCGACCTCGCCCGGGCGTTCGAATTCGACGAGATCATCTTTGACGAGCTGGAGGTCAAGAACCTCTTCCGCTCCTTCGAGCGGGTGCTGGAGACGGCGGTTCGGCCCGGAACCACCGTCGTGCTGGAGGGGAGCAACCTGCCGCTGAGCTACTTCGACAGCCTGCTCGCGGCGCGGCATCTCCGGCCCGGCCGCGACCTCTCCTGCTTCTTCTTCGAACACTACTGCAATCTGGAACCGGTCTTTTTCGGCAAGTACTCCTCGATCAGCCGCCCCTACTTCGATCTCGGCTGCAGGGCCGGCGAACTGCTCCGGCGGATGGTCGCCGACGGCGCGCCGGGCGAAACCGTCACGCTCTCCGCCGCGTTCAACGACCTCGGCACGATCTAGCGGGGTTCGGCGATGACGAAGGCGGGAAGCCCCGGGATCTTCCAGTGCTCCAGCACCCGCCGGATCGCCGGGTCGTCGGGACGTTCCGCCTGGAACCTGACCACGACGAACCGCTCCAGCGCCCGTTTCACCTCCGGCAGCGGGAGGAGTTCGCGCTCCATCGCGCGGCAGTTCCCGCACCAGGTCGCCCGGAAGTCGATCAGGAGCGGCTTGCCGGCGCCGCGGGCCGCGGCGATTCCGGCCTCCAGCCGGGCGACCTCCGCCTCCGGAGAGAACCTCCCGGGCAGCAGCGCGTATCCGGTCCGGCCGTACCGGCAGGCCGCGGCGAGGAGGAGGAGGCCGAAGAGGGTTTTCACCGCCGCCATGAAGGCGCCCGGCTTCGGGAGCACGCCGAATCCGGCGCCGGCCAGCGGCCACGGCAGCGCCATTCCGACGCCGAGCAGGAAGGGGAGCGCCAGGGCGAAGCCGTTGCCCGCCTGGTACCGTTCGGCGGCGAAGAGCAGCGCGCCGATCGTCACCGGGGCGACGCAGGCGCCGGCCAGCAGCGCGGCGAGCGCGCCCATGACGAAGGCGACGACGCACTTCCCCCCTTTGATCCGGCTCGGCCTGACGTGGAATTTCCCGGAGAGATCGATCTGGAACACCCCGAACATCGCCAGCGCCAGGATCAGGAAGACCGCCGCGACGGCGAAGTTGAACCAGCTCGACGCGTTGAGCGAACCGAACCGCGCTCCGGCGAGGAGGACCGCCAGGCCGAGGACGCCGTAGGCGGCGCGAGGAG
>CAZPWP010000381.1:0-2184 GCA_964590295.1 uncultured Victivallis sp. | reverse complement strand
CGCATAATTGGCCGGTAACGGCTCCCCCGCCAGTCTGCCGTCCGGCGTGGCCGGCAGATGTTCGGCATGCCGGATGTAGAACATCGCCGACCCGGTGCCGGGCCGCCATATTCCGCCGCGCGAATTGCGCAATCCCTCCCATGCCGCGGCCCAGAGCGACAGGAGCTTCTGCGCCAGCGCCACCGGCAGAGGATCGCCGCCGCCCAGCTTCGGAATCCGGTTTCGTACCTCGGCAAGCAGCTCCGGATTGCCCTGATAGTTCCGGTATAAAACATCGAAAAACTGCTTCAACGTATATTGTTTCTCCTCGAAGACCACCTGCCGGATTGCCGCAAGGGAATCGACCGCGGTGGAAATTCCGGTGCCGTGTACGCCGAAGTTGTTGTAGCGTCCGCCCGTGCTGATGTCGCGTCCGCGTTCGATACAGCCGTTGCAGAGCAGCGAGGCGAAAGGGCCGGGCAACATGGCGAAACGGCGATGCTTCCGGTTGAGCGCGACAGCTTTCCGGCGCAGAGTTGCTCCGTAATCCGCCAGAAAGGTGTCGAAGGATGCAGCTGCGGAATCCGCCATCGTCTTCAGAAGCAGTTCCGGCAGCGAGACCGCCTCGAGGTTGGGCACATCCATGCCGCAGCCGGGAATCGTGAACTCCCAGCAGGCCGCAACCACATAGTTGCGGGCGTCTGCCAGCGAATAGCCCCGGCGGCACAGTGCGTCGATCACCACCTCGTCGTTGCTGTACTGCGGGAATCCCAGTCCGGCGGCGGTCAGCTCCGAACCGAGTTCCAGCAGTTCGAACGGCGTCTCCTTCGTCACCCGCAGGTTGATTTTCGGATCGATCAGCGCCAGCTCCTTCGACGCGCGCAGGCACATGCGGGTCAAGAGATTGGAGGCATCGCGTCCTGCGGAATCACAGCCGCCCAGAACCATGCTCTGGCCGTTGTCCCCCTGCTGGACACCGGGGTAAAGGTCACTGTCGCGGTGGAAGGTGAGGAAAAACTCCTCCAGAATTTCGAAGGCGCTCTCCGGTGTCTCCGTTCCGCGCTGGAGATCCCGTTCGAGAAAGGGCCACAGGTACTGGTCGAACCGGCCGAGGCCGTTGTGATACTCCCCTTCGCACCAGAGAATGAAGTGGAGAATCCGCAGAAATTGAAGTGCCTCGCGAAAGCTCTCCGCCCCGCGGTGCGGCACCTTTGCGAGCATTGCGGCCGTTTCTTCCCTTCCGGCGGCCTTCGCCGCGGCACAATACCGGTCGGCCAGTTCCAGCACGGCGTCGATCTCCCGGAGTACCGCGGTGCGGAACTCCCCGGCGGAACACCGTTCGACGACCTCCTGCCGTCGCCGGTCCAGCCCGGCGGAGATGGTGGAGGCGAAGTCGCAGCAGAGGTTGAAGACCACCCCCCTTTCCGCGTAACTGTTCCGGCTGCGCATCGCCTGCTGCTCCGCTTTGGTATAGAGCTCCGGCAGATTTGCCACCGTGCGGGTGAAGGCAATCTGTTCGCCCGGAAGGAAGACCGGAGTCTCCGCCGCCAGTACCGCTTCCAGCGCTGTGGATACCCGTTCCAGCGGCGAAGCACCCGAAGCCGCGAAGGATTCCGCCAGATTCCAGGAGAACTTCTGCCGCCACGAATGGTGACGGCCGTCGGTGATGAACCGGCGGAGCGATACGATTCGATCCGTCATTTTTCTCCTCCCGGATTTTTCACTTTGATCCGGAACATATTCCACGAGGCCGGTTTCAGCGTTGTCTGCAATTCTGCCGGCGTCAACGCGTAGCAGTCGGGATCGATCGCGGCGGGGGCGACCTCCTCTCTTGTTTCGGTATTGATCGCGCCGAGATTGTCGTGATGGATCGCCACCGCCTCTTCGACCTGTTCCGGCGTGAATCCATTCATTTCGAAGACGAGCTCCGCGCACTCCTCCGTAGAACGGTTGATTGCGAACAGCGTGATCTCGCTCTCTTTCTCCCGAAGGACGGCGCAGCACCGGACCCAGTTTACCGGCCGGGCACATTCCGGCAGTGCATACGAAGGAGAATCGATTCGCGACTGCAACACGGTTCCCCGGCCGTACCGGGAGGTATAATAGAAGGGGTAGTAGATTGTGTCTGCCTCCATGCACCGCCGCCGGGGCGGGTCATGATCGGCGCGATCACGTTCACCGTCTGCGCCAGACAGCCGATCTTCA
>CAZPWP010000380.1:0-2185 GCA_964590295.1 uncultured Victivallis sp. | reverse complement strand
GAACTTTTTCTGCTGCAATTTATTCAAAATCAATAGATTTTATCGCATTCAGCAGCCCCTGACATAGCCGATCCGGTGGAGAATTCCAGCTTTCCAGTTACATCGAACCGTTTCCGGTGCTGCATTTCCGCATGACGACAGTGCGGAAATATGGAACACCTCCCTGGTGTGCAGCAGCGATCCACGGCGGTCCCGACGTGCCAGGTTCGGCAGCGGAACTTGCCCGGGGGCTCGCCACCGCCACCGGCGCGGGTATCCTGGAGCCGTTCCAGTCGAAACGGACAATCCGGGCGCTCGTGGAAGAACTCTACGCACAGCCGGCCGCCGAAAGCGCCGGACCTGTTGTGCTGGCGGGACACTCCTGGGGGGCGTGGCTCGCGGCGCTGTTCGCGCAGAAATATCCGGAGAGGGTCGGGAAACTCATACTTATCTCCTGCGCCCCCGCTGACCGAGGTCTGCGTTCCGAAAATCGCTGCACGCCGGATGACCCGCCTCGAAGAAAAAGAGCGGATGCGATTCGCGGAACTCCCCGCACTGCTCGCCGGAGTGGAGTCTCCCGGTCGCAACGCGCTCCTCGCCGAATTCGGCACCCTCTGTGCCCGGAGTGACGCATACACTCCGCTGAAATCCGGCGAAGCCCCCCTCCCCTCCTCCGGACGGAACACTCCAACGTGCGACGGGAGCGAAGCGGCGGAACTGCGCCGCTCGGGAGAACTGCTGCAACTCTTTTCGCAGTTGAAAGTGTCCATCTCGGTCATTCACGGGGATGCCGATCCGCATCGGCCGAAGGAGTTCGGGAACCGCTCAAATCGCTGGTGCTACCCTTCTCCTTTCCATCTGCTGCCGCGCTGCGGCCATACGCCGCGGGAGGAAAAATTCGCGCGCGAACCATTCCTCCGGCTGCTTGCGCGCGAACTCTTTGCAGAAATGACCAATCGGATCAGAAGTAGACGACCGCGTTTTTCCGGGCAGACTCGAACACCTTTTCAAGGAACATCATGGAACGACGGAGCTGGTCGTGAGTCACAACGATCTCGGCCTTGCCGTTCAAAACGGCGATGACGTTCCTGTAGTATTCTGCCCAGTCGGATTTGACCTTGACGACCGGGAATTTTTCGATGGTCTGCTCGTTGCGCGGAGCCATTGTGCGGGTGAGTCCGGCTCCGGCCTGAACCGGAGCGACATCATCCTCTCCGTGGTTGAAAATCTTCACGATTTCGCCGTCGCAATCCCAGTTGCGGATCATCGCCGAGCCGCCGTCACCGAACGCATACCAGCGCGGCATTTCAATGTAGTTGCAGGTTTTGACCTCGACCAGCCACTCCGGACCGTTCTTGTAGCGAACCAGCGCCGTAAATCCCTCATCGCATTCGAAATTCGTGAGGTGATCGAGCGTAGCGTAGACCGATTCGAGTTCGTAATCGTGCATCATGGTGAGCATCTGGTCGAGCAGATGGACCCCCCAGTCGAGCACCATGCCGCCGCCATGCGCCTTCTCCTCGCGCCAGCCGGAGGGGATCCCGCGCGACCCATGCACGCGCGACTCGATACGAAACACATGCCCGAGGTCGCCCGATTCGACGATCTTCCGGATGGTCAGATAATCCTCGTCCCAGCGGCGATTCTGGTGGACGGTAAAGAGTTTACCGTACTTTTTCGCGGCGGCGATCATCTCTTCGAGCTCGGCGGAATCCATCGAAACCGGCTTCTCGCAGATGACGTTCTTTCCGGCGGCAAGCGCGGCAATCACGATCTCCTTGTGGACATCATTCGGGGTGGCGACCGTCACGAGGTCGATCGCCGGATCAGCGAGCAACTCTTCGCGCGAAGCATACGCATGAATTCCCTTTTCCTCTGCGGCCCGATTGCGTTCCGGGTCGATGTCATAGACGCCGAGGAGTCTGATTCCCTCTACGCTCTGCATTTTCTCAGAATGGAAGCTGCCCATTCCGCCGTAGCCGATGATGGCACCGCCGATCACTTTTCCGCTCATAATTCCGACTCAACTTTCCTGCTATTGAGTGATTGCCGGAGATTTCGTTCCGGACGAAAAATTCACTGTCTGCATTAATGTATCGCGGAGAAATGAAATTGCAATTGCGTTTCTGACAGATCAATCAAATAAATGATTGGTTTTGTCCCAAATCTTGTGAAGGCGAAGATTGTTTCCGGCAGTAACTTTCTA
>CAZPWP010000379.1:0-2189 GCA_964590295.1 uncultured Victivallis sp. | reverse complement strand
CTTATCTGGAGTTGAAGGATGAGTTGGATGAGGCTTATTTCCGGTTCATGAACTCGGGCTGGTATGTGCTCGGGCCGGAAGCCGAGGCGTTTGAAAAGGCGTTTGCCGAATATTGCGGCAAGAAATTCTGTGTCGGCGTCTCCAACGGACTTGATGCGCTCTGTCTCGGACTCGAGGCCGGCGGCGTGAAGAAAGGTGATGATGTTATCGTCCCGGCCAACACCTACATCGCCACTTGGCTCGCGATTTCTCAGGTCGGGGCGACGCCGGTTCCGGTCGAACCCGCGCCCGGCAGTTTCAACATCGATCCCTCCCGGATTGAGGAGGCTATCACACCGCGCACAACTGCGATCGCGGTCGTGCATCTCTTCGGGGTCCCCGCCGACATGGCTCCGATCATGGAAATCGCGAAGAAGCACAATCTGTTCGTGCTCGAGGACAATGCGCAATCCCAGGGAGCCATTTACCGCGGGAAGCGTACCGGCGCGCTCGGCCATGCGGGTGCTTTGAGTTTCTATCCCGGCAAGAACATCGGCGCGTTCGGCGAGGCGGGAGCCGTCACCACCGATGACCCGGAGATCGCCGACAAAGTGCGCATGCTCCGCAACTACGGGTCGAAAGTGAAGTATCACAACGAGGTGAAAGGCTACAACCGGCGAATCGACTCCATGCAGGCCGCGTTTCTCGTCGTGAAACTCAAGTATCTTGATGAGTGGAACGAGCGGCGCCGGAAAATCGCGGCCCGTTACTTGGAAAAACTGAGCGGAATTCCGGAACTTGAGCTCCCTCACGCCGCGCTGGAGGCGAGCGTCTGGCATCAGTTCATCGTCCGATGCGATCAGCGGGACGAGCTGCAGAAATTTCTCGCGGATCATGAGATCCAGACGATGATTCACTATCCGATTCCGCCGCATCTCTCGAAAGCCTATGCGGATATGAATTTCAAGCGCGGAGACTTCCCGCTCTCGGAACGGATGGCAGACACGGTTCTGAGTCTGCCGATCGGGCCGCACCTGAAGCCCGGGGAGGCTGATTGCGTAGCTGCGGCGATCCGCGAGTTTTTTCTCGGAAAAGCGCTCCGTTGAAAGGCGTTCCCGATTCGCCATGCCGGGCGCACCCAAAAGAGGCGGATACGGAAAAAGCTCCGTATCCGCGCAAAGCACTCCGGCGGACGCCGGCCGTCGTCTTTCTTCGGTCAGACAATCGCTTTTTCGGTCTCACCGTCGAACATGTGCGCTTTCGGCAGCAGAACCGCGAAATCGACCTCCTGCCCGACCGAAACATGTTTATGAGGATCGATCCGGGCGATGAAGGAGTTCTCGCCGGTATTGAGGTAGACGAAGGTCTCTGACCCCATCGGCTCAAGCACTTCCACCTTGGCGTGGATGCGCGGCATATTCGGATCCTCCTCCGCCTGTTCGGCGCCGATGTCCTCCGGCCGGACACCGAAGATCACCTTCTTATCGACGAAGGGTTCGAGTTTCTCCTTCCACGCGGGCGGCGCCTCAAAGTGGAACCCGGGCTCGACGAAGGTGAGTTTCCCCTCCCGGCGGACCAGCACTCCGTCGAAGAAGTTCATCGGCGGCGTCCCGATGAAGCCGGCGACGAACTTGTTGCACGGGTTGTCATACAGTTCGATCGGCGCGGCGACCTGCTGGATCACTCCGTCCTTCATCACGCAAATGCGGTCGCCCATGGTCATCGCCTCGGTCTGGTCGTGAGTCACGTAGATCATCGTGCTTTCGAGGTGCTGGTGCAGCTTCGAAATTTCCGTCCGCATCTGGACGCGCATCTTGGCGTCGAGGTTGGAGAGCGGCTCGTCGAAAAGGAACGCCTTCGGCTTGCGGACGATCGCCCGGCCGACCGCGACACGCTGCCGCTGACCGCCGGAAAGCTGCTTCGGACGACGGTCGAGATACTCGACCAGCCCGAGGATGCGGGCGGCTTCCATCACGCGCGCCTGAATATCCTCTTTGGAGAAGTTTCGCAACTTGAGCCCGAACGCCATGTTGTCGTAAACCGTCATATGCGGATAAAGCGCGTAGTTCTGGAACACCATCGCGATGTCACGGTCCTTCGGCGCGATGTTGTTGACGACGCGGTCGCCGATGCGGACTTCGCCTTTGGAGATCTCCTCCAGCCCGGCAATCATGCGCAGCGAGGTGGATTTGCCGCAGCCGGAGGGGCCG
>CAZPWP010000378.1:0-2205 GCA_964590295.1 uncultured Victivallis sp. | reverse complement strand
GCCGTGGAGGCAGGCTGACGGGCGTCTACCGTTTCTCCGCCGCACCGCGGGTGATCCAGTAGACCATGACGCCGCCGGGGAAACAGCCGGGATCGGCGGTGAAGGAGAGGATGCCGTCGGCGAAGGTGGAGTTCACCTCGCCGCGGACCGTTCCGTCAAAGTGAAGCGCCTCCACCTTCGGCGCAGCATCGCCTTCGAGTTTGAGCGAAATCCTCGCCGGGGCGCGGCGGACGAGGTGCGGCAGTTCGCCCCATTTAAGCAGATATTGTCTTTTTTCCCCTTTGAAGGTGGTGCCGCTGTCGAGCACGTCGGTCAGGTGAAAGAGCAGGAGCTTTCCGCTGCGGGCGACCGGAGCCTCGTCGAGCGAGCTTACACTCACTGTTGTGGGGCAGGCAACCTGTTTCACCGTCAGCGCTCCTGCGGTGAGGTTTCCGGAGGCGAGGGTGGCGCTCAGCGTGCGCGGCGTGCGGATCGCCAGCGTGTTTTTCCGGGAGTCGAGCACGAGTTCCCCGGTGGAACTTTGTGCGACGCCGGTCCGGAACAGCGTCTGCCGGAGCGCTTCCACCTTCGCGTCGGGCAGAGGGGCTTTCCCTTCCGCCGTGCGGGGCGGAATTATCTGGACACCGGGAACTTGGCGGTTGTCGACCACGGTTCCGACTCCGGCGATGAGCCCGAGGCTGCTGAAGTCGAGCGGATACTCCAGCGGCATGTCGGAGTTCCAGAAGTTCTTCGGCACGTTCCAGGCGAAACGCTCCTTCGAAGGCGACACGTCGCCGCGGCGAAACAGCAGCATCACCAGCCGGTCGGAGAGCTGGGCCAGCGGCTCGTTGGCAAAATCGAAGGTCCCGAGAGGCATATCCTGCTTGACCGCCCGGTCCGAGTGCGACCAGGCGAACTGGTAGAGCGCATCCCACCCCTGCAGTGCGGCGTATCCGCCGATCAACGGCCCGCCTTCGGAACGGTACCGGTTGGGGACGCAGAACTTGTATTCGGTGATGCTGAACGGCTTCCCGAAGAGGCGCGCGGCGAAGAGCTGTTCCGGCACCTCGTTGCCGAGGTTGCTGATGCTGGAACGCTGGTGGAAGAGTCCGGGCAGTTTCCAGGGGGTGATCGGGAAACGCGGGTGATCCTGATACTTGTGGTCGTCGACTGTGTCGAGGTCGTCGCGGATCAGCGCCAGAGGAATCCTGTTGTGCATGTTGACGTCGGTACGCAGCGCCTTGAGGCCGAGCTCTTCCTTGAGGAACTTCGCCTGTTCGAGAATACTTCTGTGCTGGAGGGTATGGAGGAATTCCTGAAACCGGCGGTTGTTCATCAGCGGTTTCTCCGGATCTTCGCCGGGATGGTGCTGTTTCATCCATTCCGGATAGAGTTTCCGGTATTGTTCAGCGATCCCCGGTTCCGCCGGCAATTTGGCATAGAGATTGTTTTCGTTGGTGAAACTTACGATGTAGAGCGCCGGATCCTCCGCCCAGGTGAGCCCGGTGTAGGGGTTGCGGTGGCCGAGCCAGCGCCGGGTGAACTCCTTCCAGTTCTCCATCGCCGCGCGGCTGATCGGCAGCAGCGCTTTCATCTGATAGCCATTCCCGTCGGGGATCCATTCCGGAATGTTGTCTCCTGCTTTCAGGCGTCGACTGACATAGACGTCGGTCGTAACGTAGATTCCCCGCTTGCGGCAGGCGGCGAAGAGATATTCCAGCCGGTCGAGCCTCTCCATGTCGAGAGTCAGGGAGTCGGGAGCATCTTTCTTCACCAGCCAGTTGTCGTGGTGATGGATGCGGATCGCATTGTATCCATGCCGCGCCAGACGTTCGGCAAGTTCATCGCTCTCCGCGTGAGAGAGAAATTGTGCACGATTACAAAGGTTCACCCCGACGAAGCGGATCCGCTTCTCCGGCGCCTTCTCGAAGGTGAAGTGGCCGTCCGGCGCGACGATGACCCGGCCGTATTTCCCGGCGGGCGCGTCGAGCATGCCGGAGAAATCCAGCGGACTGCCGGGAGCGATCGTGCGGGATGTATCGAGTTTTATCCAGTCCACGCCTTCGGAAATGATAACGGGCCGGTCACTGCTCTGCATCGGAATCCGTCCGCTCGCGAGGGTGAGAGCGGGAACCAGCCAGAGCTGGCTGGAAACACCGCGAAGCGTCAGTTTGATTGGATCATCGCGGTCAAGCTTGAACTGAGAGAAGTAAAGTCCGATTCCGG
>CAZPWP010000377.1:0-2232 GCA_964590295.1 uncultured Victivallis sp. | reverse complement strand
GACATTCCAAACAAAGTGACGGAGGAATCGGGAAAATATATTACAGGGTTCGGAAGAAAAAACATTTTTCTTTCCGAACCGACAAAAGCCGTATTCCCATCAGGTTCCGGCGGCTGTCAAACGGCAAACGGAATAAAAGCAACCCCCAGGGGAGCGGTTATGCCGGATTGCCGCTTGACTGACGGCGGGTTCTGATCGATCTCGCTCTGATTTACCCGCAAATTCCCGTGAAGACCCCAAAATTAAAAACTTTTGAAATTACCTCTTGAGATAGATTCCGATGTTCGAACCGACCGGACGCTGGTAGCCGCTTTCGGTGTGGCGGTTGACGGTGACCGGAGTCTGTTTCGCCTCATCCCAGTAGCAGAGGGTGGCGGAGCCGCCGCCATCCATGTTGATCGCGTCCTCCGCTCCGGCGTCGCGCAGCATCGCCGCAACCTCCGGACCGGTGGCCCCGAGACTCCACCCCTTCTGCCGGCCGTCGATCGTGATGATGTAGAGGTAGTGCCGGTCCTTCGAAAGACCGTAGGCGATGCGGGGCATCGGATTCTTCTCATAGTTTCCGCCGGGGAGGATTTTCCCATCGCGCAGGATGATGGCGAATCCGGTGGCGGCGACCCGGATCTCCGGATACTCCTTCTTCGGGACCGAGTCGACGATATCGACCCTGCCGTCGCGGTCGACGCGGAACACCGCCCGGTGCGGACGACGGTCGCAGATCACCTCGCCGTCGAGAATTCCCAGTCCGGCGGGGTTGGCATACTTGTGGGTGAAAGGCTTCCGCCATGGCGACCACGGTGCGGAGTTGGCCGCGACGATCATGTTGAGTCCCTGCTGCCGGCAGTTGAGCATGAAGTCGCGGGTGCGGATCCGTTTCGTGCGGATGATGCCTTTCGGGTAGTCGGGCATCGGCTTGCCCCAGTCGGGATCCCGGGCGGTACCGGTAAACTCCAGCCCCGGCGTTCGCAGATCGACCCGCATGAGGTTGATCTTCTCCAGTCTCGGTTCGGAGAGTTCGAACTTCAACAGCAGTACGCCGGTCTGAACCGGTTTTGCTTTGCTCCAGTCCACCTCCAGCGCGGCGAGTGAGCACACCGCCAACAGCAGGAACATGAAAAAGGCTTGTTTCATCGCGACATTCCTCCCGGTAAAATCGTTTCGGCTCTCTGAATAGAGTACTGCGTCGACAGCGGAATTTCCAGTCGAAAAATGGGAAAAGCCTCGAATTTATCCGCCGCCCCATCCCCCGCCTGCCGCCGCGCCGGTGCAGGAGAGGTACGCGGAACAGATTCGACGGGTGCGGCAGGACGCCCACATGGCGGAGCCGCGGGTTTTCGCTTTCCGGAAAGAGACCTGGCAGCCTTTCTGAGCTTTCCCTGTATGCAAGAAAGCGTCCGCCGCAACCGCGACGGGCGCCTGATGGTTCATGCGTCGGATAAACCGGCTATTCCGTCGAAGCCGGAGCAGGAGCCGCCTTCGCCATGAATTCGATGGTGACCGGCTGGCCCGCTTCCACCTTGATGGACCGGGTGAGACGGTTGTCGTGATTGACGATCATGGCCGCCGCGCCGTCCGGGCCGCCGTCGGCGTCATACTGGGTCTTGCCGTAGGCCCAGAATCCATGCGGAATCATCGTCCCCTTGCGGTCGGTTGCCTTCTTCAGATCGGCATTGGAGACCGGCGTACCGTTGACCGAGAATTTGCTGACCGCCAGCCAGCCGCGCTCTTCGGCGGTTTTGGCCCACTGACCGCCGATGAGGAGAGACACGTTTCCGGAGCTTTCCGGGGTGAAGACGAACTTGCAGAGCGTCCACTCCGCGCCGACCGGCCTGGTGGCGGTGGCGGAGAGCCGATAGGGACGGGTCTCTTCCGGCCCCCACTCCGGCTGAACCACCCGCCAGCCGTCGGAACTTCCGGGCGTAAGCTTGACCTTGCCTTCCTTGGTGATGCCAGTGAGGTCGCACCGGGGAATGGAGGCGGCGACCAGCGAAGCGGCGGCCACAACGGAAAGAATGAATGTTGCGAACAGTTTCATGACGGACTCCTTTCGTTAGTGATGATGACAGCACCGTCGCATCGGACTTTCTCCCTCCGGTGTCGAACGGAACAATTGCTGTAGTATAATCTGCGAAAAGCCGCTTGTCAAATCCTTCTCTCCCCCAGAGAAATATTTTTTTGCCGTTTCGACGGTCTTTGCCATACGTCACACCTCTTTCACGCTCGAAAACGGCT
>CAZPWP010000376.1:0-2254 GCA_964590295.1 uncultured Victivallis sp. | reverse complement strand
TCGCGGCGTTTTTCTCAAAATACGTTCCCTTCCGGCAAGAACCGTCGAAGAACCGCAATTTCCCGGACGTTATCGTCTCAACCATATTGCGGCAGATACGGCGGACGATCGGCTCTTCGATGACGACATGGCGGTGCCGGGGGCGGCTCCCCCCATCCCCATCCGGCGGTCCCGCCCGACGGCCGCCGCCATGGTCTTCCACGGCTGCCGCGACCGCCGGGTGCACCTTGGCGCGATGGACCTTTCGCCGCTGCGGGAAACGTTGAAAACAACCCGGCCGGCCGCGTCAGCGGGGCAGCAGCGGGACAAGTTTTGAAAATACCCGCAGCGCGTTCTTATAGAAGACTTCGTCGTGGTGGTCCGCCGGAATCAGGCTCTTCACCACCTCGATGTAGCTTTCGAGGTTGACCAGCGGCCAGTCCGAACCGTACATCAGCTTGCCGTAGTCGGAAAGGTAGGCGATCCAGGTGCGGATGTGGTCGAGGTAGCCGCGGTAGTCTTCGAGAAACTTTGGCGGCGCAAACCGTCCGACCGCCAGCCCGGAGAGGTCGATGAAGACATTCGGATTCTTCGCCGCCACCTCGGTCGCGTCGACGATCCACGGATTGCCGTAGTGCGCCATCACGAACCGTACCCGCGGGAACTCCACGGCGACTTCATCCACGGTCAGCGGATGAGCGTACTTGAGAATTCCATTCGACGAAGCGGTGTCACCGGTGTGGATCACCACCGGCTCGTCGTACTTCTCCGCGAGTTCATAGAATGGATGGTGAATCGGGTCCGCGAGATAACAGCGGTTGTAGCCGGGGTAGAGCTTGATGCCGACGCACTGCTTTATCTGCAGCATCGGTTCGAAGAGCGCTGCGGAACGGCGGGTGTTCTCCGGCGTCAGCGTCCGGCTCTCCACTCCGCAGCAGAAGGCCACGAACTCCGGCTGTCCGTAGTGGACCGGGTGGAACGGGCCGCCGAGATTGACCGCCCGCGGCACGCTCAGTCCTTCAACGTCGCCGCCGCGCCCGGCCCCCATCGCCACCGCCATGACGATTCCCAGCCGTTCGAACTCCCGGCGCAGATGTTCGGCGGAGTTCTCGTGCCCTGCCGCGCGCGCCGTCTCCCGGAATCCCTCGTGGTCGGTGAAATGAATGTGCACATCGATGATTTTCATGGCAATCCGCTCCTTCTCTTTGCACGCTCCCGGTGCACAGCCGTCACCGCCGATCCCCGGAGAGATCCCCCCGGCAGGCGCCGTCGGTGTAAATTTGTTTCACGGTTTCTCATTCCGGCTTCGCATGTTGCGCGGCGCGTTTCCGGCGCGGAACCACGGTGCAGGGCTCCCAGCCGCCGGGGTAGAGGCGACCGAGGCGGATTCCGACCGATTCGGCGAGTTCCGCACAGTTCGAACAGTTCCGTTCCCGCAACATGGCGAGAAACGCCCGCGCCGCCGCTTCGGCGTCCTCCCGCGCGTCGTGGTGGAGAAAGCGGTGGCCGATGTGCGCCGCCACCGTGTCAAGCCGATGGTTGGGCAGCTCCGGCCATACCCGGCGGGCGCTTTTGCAGGTGCAGAAAAAGTCGAGCGTCGGATAGTCGAATCCGTACAGTTCCAGTCCTCTCCGGAGCACGCCGACATCGAATGCCGCGTTATGGGCAAGGATCGTCGCGCCCTCCAGCCGGGACGCAAGTTCCGGCCAGAGCTCCCCCCATTCGGGGGCATCGCGCACCATCGCCGGGGTGATGTGGTGAACTGTGATGTTGAAGCTGCTGAACCAGCCGCATGCGCGCGGCGGCCGCACCAGCGTCCCGCGGGAAGACAGCCGCCCGTCCTCCCCGAGAAACGTCAGCCCCACCGCGCAGATGCTGCCGGGATCGCTGTTGGCGGTTTCAAAATCCAGTGCGACAACCATGATTCTCCCATGATGAATTTCCTCTTCGATGCCGGGAAAAGCTCAATTTTGATAATGTCCCAAATTTTGTGAAAGAATGGATGTCTTGTCAAGGAGCATTACTTTGCTCCGGTTTATAATAGCACATGGAATTTTATTTTTCAAGTCCATCGGGATTTCTCCTCATTTCCTCCTCATTGTTTCCGGAAATTCCGCGGTTCATTTTGAATGCATGGAAAGTTCACTGCCGGAAACCATCTTCGCCTTCCCGGGATTCGGGACAAAACCAGCAGAGAAATTTCGGTTCTTCGACGGTTCTTGGGAGCTGGAGGGCCGGACGCCCTCCAGACCTCCCCGCCCGTGAGAAGACGGGA
>CAZPWP010000375.1:0-2259 GCA_964590295.1 uncultured Victivallis sp. | reverse complement strand
GTTGTGTCCGAGCCGCCCCTTTTCATAGAACTCCTCGCCGTGATCGCCGATCAGCACGACGACGGTATTTTTCCAGAGATCGTACTCGTCGAGCGCCTTGAACACCTCGCCGAGCCGCATGTCGAGGTGGTGATTGGAGTTGATGTAGCGGTTCTTGATCATCGGCCCGTCCGCGCTGGAAAGATTGGCGTAGTTGAGCGTCTTCGCGTAATCCTTGCGCAGAATTGCCTCCTCGGGGAACTCATACGGCGCGTGGGGGGACTCGAAGAACATGAACGCCATGAAGGGGCGGTTCCGGTCGGCGGTGCGGATGAATTCGGTCAGCAGCTTCACGTTGCGCTGATCGCGGGTGTAGGTCAGCCCGTTGTCGTCGCTGTAGAGCGATTCGGAGGGGACGCGGCAGAAGACCGTCTGGTCGAATTCCGGATAGCTGAATTTCGCCGAAGTGATGCACTTGAAACTGTACTGATCCTCGACCAGCCAGTCGATGAAAGCGGGGCCGCGGTGGTTTTTCAGGAAGATGTCCCAGTAGTTCCCGTAAAGACTGTAGAACATGGAGAGGTCCCCCTGCCGGGTGCCGTTTCCGCCGGAGTAGTTGTTTTTGAAGTTCACGGATCTCGCTGCGAATCTGCTGGCGTTCGGCATGATCTCCGGATCGAGCATGTCGGCGCGCCACGACTCGCAGGCGAGCCAGACCACGTTGTATTTCGGCCGGTCGGCACGGCGCTGAATCGGATTGGTCGGATAGTTCAGATGTGTGTATTTCCCGGCATTGGCCTTGACCTGCATCACTTCGCGGTCCGGCGCCTTCACGCCGAGGTCGGAAAGGAATCCCGTCATCGTCGCTCCCTGGAAGAGCGGGATGGTGCGGACCGCCATCAGCGGTGTCGAACGCAGCATGTAGTGTTCGTACCCGTAGGCGAACATCGAGAAGAGCAGACAGAGGAGGCAGACGCCCGCCAGCGCGAACTTCCGCCACCCTTTGAGAAGAACGGCGATGATCCGCAGCTTCGGGAACCAGACGAAGGCGGCCATGATTGCGGCGTGGAACGCCAGCAGCAGCACGATTCCGGCGGCGAGAGTCAGGATGGTTCCGGCCCGCAGTCCCATCGAGGCAAAACCGCCGGGCGTGGTCAGCAGATTCCAGACGAGGAAGTTGAAGTGAAATCCGAACCCGTGGTAGAGCCCGGCATCCATCAACAGCAGCAGATGGGAGAGGAACATCGTACCGACCGTACAGCCGGTTACCAGACGCCGCCGCCACGGAGCATCGGCCGCCTTCACCGTCGCGGCGGAGGCAAGCGCGGTGACCAGCATGCCGGGAATCATATAGAGAAATGCGTAACAGAGCGCCGCCGTCGTCATGATGGCGGCGGTGATGCCGTCCCACTCCGTCACGCGGGAGACGAAATATCCGACCACCGCGAGCATCAGCACATAAACGGCCATCCAGTAGGGCGCGATTGCGTCAAAACCTGGAAACCATATTTTTTTCTGACTGTTCATCTTATTACTCTTTCAAGAGAATTTGAGGTGAATAATTAATAAGCTTTTAATATATCATTTTTTTTGAAAAAATCCAGTGCAGAGAGGGAAACTTATTGCTGCCCCGTCCGGCCGACAGATGAAACACCGAAAAAAAGAGGGGAAGGCATACTGAACTTCCGCGAGAATATGATGCCCGCGGGAGCTGGAGGACCTGGCTCCCTCCAGACCACCCCGCCCGCGCTGCCGAGCCCGCCCGGACCGCCGACTTGTACCTGGCGCCGGCACTCTGCCGGACGCAGGAGGGGCGGCGGACACGCCCCCCGCCCCAACGACTCGGGATTACAGACAAAAACGTTTCTACTGACAGTAAACCGGAAAAGAAGAAAAAAAGAATGGCGGAGAGAGAGGGATTCGAACCCTCGGAGAGGTTTCCCCCTCGCAGGTTTAGCAAACCTGTGCTTTCGGCCACTCAGCCATCTCTCCGCTGAATGTACGCATAACATAACACCGGTTATGCGGAACATCAAATCGCAAAAGGATGAAAATCTGATTTTTTCGGAAAAATTGTTCCGGATCACACTCCTGTCCTGACAACTTTCCAAATGATGTAATTTGACGTATGTTCCCGCTCAACGGCTCTGAACTTATGCGATTTTTCAAAAGCAGCCCCCCTGTCGTTGAAAACGCTGTCCTGAAATGAAAGTAAGCGCCCGGCCAGCCCCATGGCGAGGGGGAGACGGGCAGACTGCCGAAGCGAAACAGGAGATGCGG
>CAZPWP010000374.1:0-2282 GCA_964590295.1 uncultured Victivallis sp. | reverse complement strand
TCGCGGATGGTCACCACCTTGCCACGATAGATCTTGCCGATCTCCGCCTCGGCGGTGCTGCCGAGAATCCGCCCCTTGGCCGCTTCGAGGTGCGCCTTGTCGGGCGCCATGATCTTGACGCTGCCGTCCTCTTCGATGTCGATGCTGGTGCCGGTCTCCTCGGTGATCGCACGGATGTTCTTGCCGCCGGGGCCGATCAGCGCGCCGATCTTCTCCGGATTGATCTGGATCACCTCCAGCCGCGGCGCACGGCTGCTGACCTCCGGACGCGGCGCCGGGAGGCACGCTTCGATCACGTCGAGGATCTTCAGCCGGGCGATCCGGTTGCGCTCCATCCCTTCGCACAGCAGATCGATCGGAATGCCGGGCAGCTTGAGGTCGAGCTGAAATCCGGTGATTCCCTGACGGGTTCCGCAAACCTTGAAGTCCATGTCGCCGAAGTGGTCCTCGGCGCCGATGATGTCGGTGAGCAGAAGCCGTTCGCCGTTCTCGCCGGTCACCAGGCCGCAGCTGATGCCGGCCACCGGCGCGGTGATCGGCACGCCCGCGTCCATCAATGCGAGCGTGGCGCCGCAGACGGACGCCATCGAGGTCGAACCATTCGAGCTCATGATCTCGGAGACGCAGCGCACGACGTAGGGGAACTCCTTCGGAACCACCTTGCTGATCGAACGCTCGGCGAGGTTGCCGTGACCGATTTCGCGGCGGCCGGGACCGGTGATCCGGCCCACTTCGCCGACGCTGAAGTTCGGGAAGTTGTAGTGCAGATAGAAGCGCTTCCTGGAGATGCCGGTCTCGCTGGTGAGATCGTCGTACTCCTGCGCGTCCTTCTCGTTGCCGAGAGTGGCGATTACCAGCGCCTGGGTTTCGCCGCGCGAGAAAAGCGCGCTGCCGTGAACCACCGGCAGGACCCCCGCTTCCGCCGAAAGCGGACGGATCTCGGTGATCGAACGGCCGTCGGGCCGGAACTGTCTGGTCAGAATCACGTTGCGGGTGACGGTGCGGACGAGGTCGTCGAACCCCTTGGCGGTCTCCAGCGCGAACTGGTTGTCGTCCAGGTCGGGGAAGTCGGCGCGCAGCGCCTTGCGGGCGTCGGCGCGGAGCGCGTCCATCGCGTTCATCCGATCCTCCTTGCCCGGAATGGTGCAGACCCCTTCGATCCGGTCGGCGCAGAAGGTCTCGAGCGCCTTCCTGAGCGCCTCCGGAACCGGGTAGAGCTTGTATTCCTTCTTCGGGCGGCCCGCCTTTTTCGCCAGCTCGATCTGCGCTTCGCACTGCTTGCGGATCGCCGCATCGGCGGCGTACATCGCCTCCTTCATCTGCTGTTCACTGACGAACTCGGCCTCGCCTTCGATCATGATGACCTGGCCGGGACGGCCGGCGTAGATGAGTTCGAGCTTGCTCTGCTCCATCTGGGCGCGCGTCGGATTGATGATGTACTTGCCGTCGACGAGTCCGACGCGGACCGCGCCGATCGGCCCCTGGAACGGCAGGTCGGAGAGCATCAGGCTCGCCGAAGCGCCGACCATCGCGAGCACATCCGGCTCATTGACGCCGTCGGCGGAGAGCAGCACGCTGGAGATCTGCACCTCGTCGAAAAAGTAGTCGGGGAAGAGCGGCCGGATCGGCCGGTCGATCATGCGGCAGGTCAGAATCTCCTTGGTGGAGGGTCGGCCTTCCCGCTTGATGTATCCGCCGGGGAACTTGCCGGCGGCGCTGTACTTCTCGCGGTAGTCGACCTGCAGCGGGAAGAAGTCGGTGCCTTCGCGGGGAGCGCCCGAACAGGCGGCGGTCAGCACGACGGTGTCGCCGAGGCGGACCAGACAGGAGCCGTTGGCGAGTTTGGCCACCTTGCCGGTGGAGATTTCCATGGTTCTCTCGCCGTCGAACTGGAAAACGATCTTTTCTTCAGCCATGATAATATCCTTTTCTGAAGGTTGAATAAAACAGAGGAAAAGGACGATTCTGGATCGGATTCCGGCGGCGGACGGGAACGCCTCCCGCACTCTGCGCGACCGGCTCCGGGCCGACTTGCGGAATCCCGGTATCAACTCCCGGAAGTCTGCTCCCGGACGCTGATAACGGCCGAATTCCACAAAATCAAGTCAAACCGGAACCGTCTTTTCTCTCTACACTTGTTAGTAATATAGCCCGTCTTTCCGCCGAAAACAAGTGCGGGAAGCCGGAAAATCCGCGCTTTCTCCCCCGTTCCGTCGAGGAAAGTATACGCCCGGCCGGCCCCATGGCGAGGGGGAGACGGGCAGACTGCCGAAGCGAAGCAG
>CAZPWP010000373.1:0-2282 GCA_964590295.1 uncultured Victivallis sp. | reverse complement strand
AGTGGAAGTGTGGAAACGGGGGAATCGTCAGCGGAAATGTGATCCGCAAGCCGAGTTACGGCAACTTCCGGACGATTGTCGACTGCGGTTTCAATCTGATGTTCGCCTCTCTGCTGGAACTCCGGAAAGAGCACGGTCTGGTGCTTTTCTGCCAGCTCGACGTGACCAACCGTTATCGCAAGGATCCGGTGGCCACTCGGCTGGTGGACAATCTGCTCATTGAGATGGGCAAACGGTTCGTTCCGATCGGTTCCCAGCGCGTCGGTTATCTTGGTGACGAGAAGAACGAGGCGATTCTCAAACGCATGGGCATGCGGTATCAGAAACTGACCCCGGAACAGCTCCGGGAGGTCGGCGGGCTGCAGGTGCTGATTCTCGGAGCAAACCCGGTTCCGGAGAATCGGCGCGCCGAACTGAAGAAACTGCTGACAGACAATAGAACGATCGTTGCGCTTCCCGGTGCGCCGCTGGAACTTCTGCCCGGCAATCTGAAGCGCGGAACGAGAGAGCTTTTCCGCGCCTCCGTTCCCAAACACGATCCGGTGTTTGCCGGAATTCCAGAGGCCGATCTCTACTTCCGTGAAGCGAGAAATCTGCCGGTGCTGGTTTCTGCTCCGGAGTGGACGGTTGCCACGCAACCGGCACTGTTTGCCAAACTCGACCGGATCTCCACCGCAACTGTGATACTGAATCTTTCTCCCGACGAGATCGACGGTCTGTGGAATCCGGAAAAGGTTGCACGGGTCTGGTCAGGCATCTTCACCAATATGAATATCGGCCTCGGCAAAGATCTGAAGCTGTTCACCGCTGCGAAGGCGCGTCATAACACGCTCCGATTCTGTCATGGCAAAGCTGTTCCGGAAACGTGTGGTCTTCGTTTTGATCCGAAGAACGAGGGGAAGGTTTCCGACACGGAGGGCTTTGTCCCAATCAAGCTCGGCCTCTCCTGGGAGGCTCAGGGGCATCAGCAGCCGAATCCGCATTACACCTATCCGGCCGGCACGGCAAAGAATCTGAAACGCCCGTACGACGGCTATGCATGGTACCGCTGCACGGTGAAGATTCCCGCCTCGTGGAAGGGATGCATCCTGCGTCTCTCCGGCGGGCCGATCGACGACTGCGACTGGACCTACTGGAACGGGACGAAAATCGGCGAAACCACCCTCCAGACCAATCCGAACAGTTATCAGGTCCATCGGGATTATTTGATTCCGGAAAAGCTCGTGAAGTTCGGCGCGGAAAACACCCTCGTCATCCGGGTCTTTGACCGCTGGGGCGAAGGTGGTGTCGTCGGGCCGCTCACCGTGATCGCGGAAGAGGCGAATGCCGCCGACTCCTGGTCGCCCTACATCGACAAACTCGATTTCTACGACGTCGATGCGTTTCATAACTGGTAAGAAGGGAGAGTGACGAGAGGTACGGTTTTTACAGGATCATCTGTCTCCGCCGAGAACATTTTCCGAGATGGGTCGGCGGATTTTTACCGAAAGATCAAAATAGAGGTTCAATATGCTCGGTATTTTTTCCATGAAAGATGAGATCCGGTTTCCGGAGAACTTTATCTGGGGCTCGGCGACCGCCGGTCACCAGATCGAAGGTGACAACATCCACAGTTCTCACTGGCACCGGGAGCAGACCAGCCATTACCCGGAACCTTCCGGCAAAGCGTGCAACTTCTGGAACCTCTGGAAAGAGGATTTCGCCCTTCTCGGCGAATTGGAACACCAGATGTTCCGCATGTCGATCGAATGGTCGCGAATCGAACCGGAGGAGGGGCGGCATGATGAGGAGGCGTTAAAACGGTACCTCGCAATGTTCGAAGAACTGAAACGGCGCGGCTGCCGGCTCTGCCTCACGTTGCATCACTTCTCCCATCCGCAGTGGTTTCAGGAGAAGGGGGAGTTCCGCAAGCGGGAAAACATCGGGTATTTTCTCCGCCACCTGGAGTATCTGGTGCCGAAAATCGCTCCGTACGTCGATCTGTGGAACATCTTCAACGAATTCAACAACGGGGATTCGCTGGAGCTGTATGACCGGAAGGCCAACTGTCTCGTCGCGCACGCCCGGGCGGCGGCCCTGATCCGGAGCTGGTCGAAAGCGCCGCTCAGCACGGCTCACGCGATGTGCCCTTACCAGCCCCGCGATCCGGAGGATGAGTTCGACGTGACGCGGACCAGAATTCGCAACTGGGTCATCAACGACTTCTTCTATCACGCGATCCGGACCGGAGAGATTCTCTTCCCCTGCCGTGACGGCGAAGTGATCGACGGGTTGAAGCACTC
>CAZPWP010000372.1:0-2291 GCA_964590295.1 uncultured Victivallis sp. | reverse complement strand
CTGCTCAAGATGGACTTCCTCGGTCTGAAGACGCTGACCATCATCAAGGACGCGCTCAACATGATCCACAAGGACTTCGGACTCGACATCGACATGATGAAGATCCCGCTCGACGATCCGAAGACCTTCGAGATGCTCCAGCGCGGCGACACGGTAGCAGTCTTCCAGCTGGAATCCGGCGGCATGCAGAATCTCTGCCGCTCGTTCGGGGTGGAGACGCTGGAGCACATCATCGCACTGCTGGCGATCTACCGTCCCGGGCCGATGCAGTTCATTCCAGACTTCATCCGCCGCAAGAAGGGCGAGGAGCAGATCATCTACGACCACCCGCTGATGGAGAACTGCCTCAAGGAGACCTACGGCATCATGCTCTACCAGGAGCAGATCATGCAGGTGGTGCAGGTTCTGGCGGGCTTCACCCTCGGCGGCGCGGACATCCTGCGCCGGGCGATCGGCAAGAAGAAGGTCGATGTGCTGGCCAAGCTGAAGGAGAAGTTCTTCAAGGGGTGCAAAGAGACCAACAACATCGATGAGAAGCTGGCCGACCAGATCTGGAAGAAGATCAAATTGTTCGCCGGTTACGGCTTCAACAAATCACACTCGGCGGCCTACGGATTCGTCTGCTACCAGACCGCCTACCTCAAGGCGAACTATCCGGTGCAGTTCATGGCGGCGATTCTCAACGGTGAAATCGAGTCCGCCGAGCGGATCGCCTTTATGATCAACACCTGCAGAAATATGGGGATCAAGGTGCTCCCGCCGGATGTGAACTCTTCGGACATCCGTTTTTCCACCGACGGCGACTGCATCCGCTTCGGCCTCGGCGCGATCAAGGGAGTGGGCGAGGTGGCCGCCTCGAAGATCATCGAAAGCCGCAAGACCGACGGCCGTTTCGAAACCTTCGCCGATTTCTGCGAACGGTGCGGCTCTGAGGTCAACTCCCGCATGCTTGAACACCTCACCCGGGCGGGCGCACTCGACGGGCTCGGGCTGCGCCGCAGCCAGATTCTGGCGATCGCCGAACCGATGATGGAGTTCGCCAAGGTGCGCGCGGCGGAGCGTGCCGCCGGACAGGCGTCGCTTTTCGACCTGCTCGACGAGGCGGAGGCCGGCGAGGTCTGTTCGGTGCCGATTCCGGATATTCCGGAGTTCGAGCACGAGGAGATTTTAAAGAGCGAAAAGGAGCTGCTCGGCTTCTACGTGACCGGCCATCCGCTCGACCACTGCGCCGAACTGGTCCGGGCCTTTGCGAGCGTGCCGCTGCGGGATCTGGATAAGCTCAACGACAACGCGCAGGTGCGGCTGACCGGCATGGTCGGTTCCTTCACCCAGAAGTTCAGCAAGAACTCCGGCAAGCTGTTCGGCATTCTCCAGCTGGAGGATCTCGACTCCTCCGCCGAGTGCATGATCTACGAGTCGGCGCTCAATGCGCTGCTCACTTCCGGCATCGAGATGCTGCCGGGGACGCCGCTGCTGCTCGAAGCCATGGTCAGCAAACGCGATGAAGCGGAGAAGCCGCGGGTGATCGTCGACCGGGTGATGCTGCTCAGCGAAGCACCGGCGACGCTGGCCGAGGAGCTGCATCTGCACATCTATGCCTCGGAGATCACCAGCGAAAAGCTCAAGCAGGTTTCGGAGGCCTGTTTCCGGACGCCCGGCGATACCCGGGTGGTGGTCTGCCTGGTGGGGGCCGATGATTCGGTGACCTTCATCGAATCGCGCGGGCGGAAGATTTCGGTGACGCCGGAGCTGATCCGGGAGCTGGATTCGATTCTCGGAACCGGTCATTACCGGCTAAAGGCGAAGCCGTACTCGCCGCCGCCGCCGCGGCGGATGTGGAACCGCGACAAGGCGGACGCGGAGGAGCCGGCCAAATAAGTATCAACCCGGGGAGGGCGTATGGGGCGGAGGTTTGCCGAAGAGCTTCCGGCGCATTGAAGGAAGGGATGCGCGAAGGGTTGATTTCACCGGAGAATGCCGAAATCCTGCTCCGCCGGAACCAGACGGCGGCGGGAGCCGCAGCGGACGCAGTGAAACGGAAACTGCTGACGGTTCTGGCGATTCTCTGCGCGACTCTGCTCGGGGGAGGGCTCATTTTCCGGCGGCTGTCAAACGGCAAACGGAATAAAAGCCTCTTCGACGGTCTTTGCCATACGTCGTAACCGTCAAATCTGAACTGCCGCATCTCTTACACCGGAACTGCGTGCGTCGTAGCATGTCTCCACGGCTTGGCCCGCGCTCTGTTAAGCGCGGTCAGCGCCGCGAGCGCATGTGAGAGGACTGCCTGGCGG
>CAZPWP010000371.1:0-2297 GCA_964590295.1 uncultured Victivallis sp. | reverse complement strand
CATGTCCACCTGCCAGTCGAGGCGGAGCCATCCGGCGGCGTACAGCGGCGGAAGAACGTTCTCCGGCGCGGAGCTTCTGCGCCGGAAGATGCGCAGTTCCCCCGGCGCAAACTGCGCTTCATAGCCGCCCGGAATCTTCCGGAGCGGTGCGAGCCGCCCGGGAAGCGCGTCCGGCGGCGGCAGTTCCTCCCACTCCTCCTGCGCGGCGAACTGCAGCAACCCGCCGTCACGTTCGTCGCAGAAGACCATCACCGCCTCCGTCCCGTCCCGGCGGCGGCACGGGAGAATTCGGAATTTTCCGCGCGTCGCAAGCGGATTCCAGAACGCATACTTCGCCGTCATCTCCCGGTGGAACGGGTTCTCCGGGTCGAGAAGCAGCGTGCCCTCCGGCGGCGTCTCCTCTTCTCCGGAGAACCGCCACGGAATCCAGCGGTCGTCCAGTTCGGTCAGGAACGCATTCCACGCGCGGTTCCGCTCCTCCGTCTCATCGGGGGAGGCGAGGGGCCGTAGAGGCCGATAGCGCACCCATACCCGCGGTTTCATCGCGCCCGGGTCGAAATTGCCGGCCCAGTTCCAGTGCGCGGTCAGCGCCGGGAAGAGCCGCCACAGCGGATTCCGGGGGGAGAAGTCGGTGCCGCAGGAGATCTTGCGCACCCCGTTCGCCGAAGCGAGGAAGGGCATCACCATGAGCCGGCTGATTCCCCGCACGAACTGGGTGTTGGCCACATGGTTGAGGATGGTGGTGGAGTCGCCGGGGCCGTAGACGTTGAAGCTTTCGCTGAGCGTTTCCCGTCGCCTGTTCCGGACTGCGGCGGAGAGGGCGAGTTTCGCAAAGGCTCCGTCGCCGGAAGCAGGGTGGATCTGCCGGGCGATCGTATCCACGCCGGGAACGTCGAAACGGTCGCAGATCTTCAGGTAGTCGCCGAAGATTGCCGCGTGAGAGGTGATGAGATGTTCCCCTGCGAGATGTCCCTCCAGCGAGATGCCATTGGCGTGGCACCAGGAGGCGATCACCCCGAAAAAGTTGCGGGCGAAGAGCTCGGTACAGCACTCCAGATAGAGCCGCTGCGCCCGGGCCGCCTCCGCCGAATCGCCGGCCGGCGCGAAGAGAAGTGGATAGATCTCCTCCACCGCGAATCCGTTGCGCCGCCGGAACTCCTCCGGCAGCAGAAGCGACCAGGGGACACGTTCGGTGCCGACTGCGCCGGAGAGGGAGGGCTCGTCGGTGAAGATTCCGTGGATGGTCCGGCCGAACTCCTCCGGTGCGGCGGCATGGTAGCGTTCGTGAACGAGGCGGAGAAATTTCCGGGTCGCATCCGGATTCATGAGATCGCTCCGCCAGCCGACGGGGTCGGACGGAACCGTTTTGAATTGTTTTGCACCGCCGCGGACCAGCACCCGGGCGGCGAATTCCGGGTTGCCCCGGACCACCTTGCCACAGACGGTGCCGCTGGGCCAGCCGCCCTCGTCATAGAGGATCAGCAACAGACCGAGCCGGCGGCATTCGTCGACCACCCGGCGGAAGTGCTGAAAATAGCGTTGCCCGAGGTAGGCGATCCGCATCCCGGCATAGAAGTCGTTGGGGCGGAAATTCTGCGGCATTGGATGCAGACAGACTGAACGGAATCCCGCGTCGCGCATCGCCGTGAGCTGACGCGTCGTCATCGCTTCGGAGGGATCGCAGTTCCAGTACCAGAAGATTCCCGGATTGGCGTCGCCCCGGAGCGTGACGGCGGGGCCGCCCGCGGGGAATGGTGAAGTCGTCGCTAGTGTGGAAGACATGGGGGCTACTCTTTCTTCTCCGCCGGGAACAGCTGGAGCCGCACGGAGTCCACCGAAAGGGAACCGGTCGTCGCCGGACCCAAGCCGATTTCCGGCTTCAGCGTTCCGGCGTCGGCCGGAATCGGGAAGTCGAGCTGGTAGAGGGTCCATCCGGCGGTTCCGGTGAGATCGGATTTGAGCTTGTCTTCGGAGAGCAAACTGCGCTTGCGGCCGCTGTTGACCGCCAGGATGACGCCGTGGCGGCCGCGCCCTCTGCCGGTGGTCTGCACCTGTTCAAACCGCGCCAGAACCTGCAAGGTGCCGCGGGCGTATTTCCCCGGCTCGACCGGCACGGACTGGGTGATGGTCACCTTCTCCGGGACGGGTTTCGTCGTCTGGATGCGCAGGCCATTGCCGTTTCTGCCGTACTCCAGGGTGCAGTCGACGCGGGTGCCGGAGGGAACCGGGTAGCACCAGTTCGCCGGGTCGCCGAACGACGCGCGTACGAAATCCCCGTTCGGCGGCAGTTCGCTGCC
>CAZPWP010000370.1:0-2306 GCA_964590295.1 uncultured Victivallis sp. | reverse complement strand
CCCCGGACCGGCGCGTTGGCGGCTGAGCGAGCCGGCGGTGGTCGCTCCCGATCGGGAGACCGCAGAATATGTCTGGAACCATGTCAGACTGGAGTAATTTTCATGAGATCCTGCAATAACACCCGTTCCGCCGCGCCTTCGGGGCTCTTTCTGGTGAGCCTCGGCTGCTCCAAGAACCTGGTCGATACCGAAGTGATCGCCGGAACTCTTCTCCGTTCCGGGCGGACGCTGACCTTCGATCCGGAAGAGGCGAATCTTTACGTCATCAACACCTGTGCCTTTCTTCCTGCCGCCCGTGAGGAAGCGTTCGCAGCGATCCGTGAAGGAATGGAGTGGAAGCGCAGCGTCGCAGGGCGGCGCCTGGTCGTCGCCGGATGCCTGACCGAATGGGATAAATCGGGCGAGGTGCGCCGGAATTTCCCGGAAGTGGACCTCTGGACCGGCGTCAACCAGACGGCGGAACTCGCGGAACTGCTCGAAAACGACATCGCCGCTTCAGAGCCCGCCGGTCCTCCCTGCTACCTCTACGACGAAACCACGCCGCGGCTTCCGCTCACGCTGCCGCACCTGTCCTATCTGAAGATCGCCGACGGCTGCGACAACCGCTGCACCTACTGCAGTATTCCGGGGATCCGCGGCACGCTGCGAAGCCGTTCGGTCGCCTCTGTGACAGCGGAAGCGAAAAATCTGATCGGCAACGGCGTGCGCGAACTGCTGGTGATCGCACAGGACATCACTGCCTTCGGCATGGACCGCCCGGAATCTGGGGAAGATCTCCGGCAGCTGCTGGAAGCGCTGAACCATCTCGACGGCGATTTCGTCATCCGGCTGCTCTACACGCATCCGGCGCACTACACGGATGGATTGATCGACTTCCTGGCGCGGCCGGATACGAAGGTTCTGCCCTATCTCGACATTCCGCTGCAGCACATCTCCGACCGGATTCTGTTGGCGATGAACCGTCACGTAACCCGGAAGGAGATCGAGACACTGCTCGCGACGCTGCGGCTGCGGATCCCGGATCTGACTCTTCGAACCACCTTCATCACCGGATTCCCCGGAGAGAGCGAGGAGGAGTTCGAGGAGCTGCAAGCGTTCGCCCGGAAGTTCCGGTTCGAGCGCTGCGGAGTATTCCCCTACTCGCCGGAGCCGGGGACGCCGGCAGCGAAACTGCCCGGGCAGATTCCAACGGAGGTAGCCGAAGCGCGTTCGACGAAGCTGATGAAGCAGCAGCTCTCGCGGATGAAGCGGGCGAACAAAGAACTGGAAGGAAAGGAGTTCCGGGTGTTGATCGACGAGATCGACCGCCGAGCGGCAATTGCGCGCGGCCCGATGGATGCGCCGGAAATCGACAACGTCATCGTGATTCCGGATCCGAAATGGCTCCGAGAAGGGCAGTTCTGCGATGTCCGGATCACCGGCGTGAACGGATACGATCTCATTGCGGAACCGGTCCGCAAACACACAAGGGGAACAATTCATGCGTAAAAATCTGCCGAATATCCTGACGTTCAGCCGCATTGTCATGGTGATGATCTTCGTGGTGCTGGCGACGCTGGCGAACCACCACTATCTTGCGGAAAACTGTGTTTTTCCGCTGCGGCTGGTTGCGTACATTCTGGCGATTCTGGCAGGGACGACCGACCTTCTGGACGGGCATCTGGCGCGACGCTGGAATCAGATCACCGATTTCGGCGCCCTGATGGATCCGCTGGCGGACAAGATATTCGTAACAGCGACGATGCTGATCGCGGTGGAGTACCGGTTGATGCCCGCGTGGATCGCGGTAGCGGTCCTCTGTCGGGAATTCATGGTGACTGGTCTGCGGACGCTGGCGACGAGGAAGCAGGTGGTGATTTCAGCGGACCGCTGGGGAAAACTGAAGACGGCGCTTCAGATGGCGATGCTGGCGATTGCGGGAACGTCGTGGGTCTGGGAATTCGATCTTCACAGTGCAAAGTGGTGCGGGTTGCGGCTCTGGTATGTCTGGATCGCCTATCTCTGCGGAATTGTGCTGGTGACAGTGCTTTCCGGTCTGGGTTATTTCATCCGCTACCGGGCTCTCTTCTGGCATGTGGAGAGCGATAAAAGCGAAAATTAGCGTGAATCGGTGCTTGATTTTCGCAAATCAGAGACTATATTTAGAAAATCATTCGGAGAGATGGTCGAGTGGTCGAAGGCGCCACATTGGAAATGTGGTTAGGGGCAACTCTACGTGGGTTCGAATCCCACTCTCTCCGCCATTTACTTTTTTTTTGCCTCTTCGACGGTTTTTGCCATACGTCACACCTCTTTCACGCTCGAAA
>CAZPWP010000369.1:0-2331 GCA_964590295.1 uncultured Victivallis sp. | reverse complement strand
GGAAGGCGAGCCGGTTCAGTTCGTCGATGGTGAGCGCGTAGACGTTGGTGTAGAAGTTTTCGCTCACGTTGAGCAGGGCGGCGAGTTCCGCTTCGCCGCCGGCCTCCGAACCGTCTGCCCGGGTGAGGCGTAGTACGCCGTCCCCCGGCCCCTGCCGGGTGATGGTGAGCGCTTCGCCGGAGGCCAGCGTGACTTCGACCCGTCCGCCGTAGAGGCCGGAGCCCTCCAGCGCCGGATAGGGGTTGCGGCCGCTGTTTTTTCGCACCGCGAAGCCCCAGAAGAGCCGCCGGAGAAACTCCAGCAGCGTGGTTTTGCCGAATTCGTTCCCGCCGGTGATCGGATTGACGCCTTCTCTCAGGCCGGTCAGGTGAAAATCATGAAAGCGACCGAAGTTGTCGATGTGGATTTCGCGCAGGATCATGGCCGCGCCTCCATGGTTCCCGCGAGCAGGTCGAGAATCCGTTCGACCGCGTCATGCCGGATGGATTCCAGCTCGTCGCGGGTGAACTCCGGCACCCCCGGGCACTTCGAGCGGAGCACGGCAAGTTCCCGCTCCAATGCCTCCTCCTCCCGCAGTTCGGCGGCGGAGGTCGCCACCTCGGCCGCGAGGCTGTCGGTATCGATTTCGGTGCGGATTCCGGTGGTGGCAAGTTCGAGCCGTTCGAGCGTCGTTCCCGGCGGCAGGGCGGCGCCGAGCAGGGCGGCCAGTTCCATCGGGTCACTGCGGCGGAGCTCCGCGTTGAGCGGCGTCGGCCCGGAGAGGCGGAGCCGGATCAGCAGCGGTGCGCCGCCGTGGTACTGTTCCGCCGTCCGCCGACAGCGGCCTGCCAGCTCGTCGAAACTTTCGATATCCGCCAGTCCGGCGACCTCCAGCACTTCGAACCGCATCGCCTCGAGGGGGTGAAAATCAACCGAAAGCCTGCCGGCGGAATCGACCTGCACCAGCAGACAGCCGCGTTCCCCCGGCTCGTTGACCGCCCGCCCCTGCGGACAGCCCGGGTAGTACGCCGCCGGGGCCGCTTCGTTCACTTTCCGGAAGTTGTGGACGTGCCCGAGCGCCCAGTAATCCACCCCTCTTCCGGCGAGGTCGGCGACCGCGGCGGGGGCGTAGGGTTGAAATCCCGGCTGGGCGCCGACGTTCGCATGGAGCACTCCCACCGTGAAGGGGCCGCCGGGCGGCATGGCGAACCGTTTCGCCAGGTTGTCGGTCTGCCGGGGACGGCTGTGGCTGATGCCGCCGACCCGGGCGATCACTTCACCGTTTCGTTCCACCGGGAAGAATTCCACCGTGTCAGCGGCAAAAAGACGGGTGTTGTCGGGCAGTTTCACCGCCGGGGGCCACGCTGCCGGAACCGGATCGTGGTTGCCGCCGGAGAGAAAGACCGGAATGTTCGCCGCCTCCAGCCGGAGCAACTCCTCGCGGAAACGCATCCGGCCGGCGAGCGAAGGATTGTCGCGGTCGAAGATGTCGCCCGCGATCACCAGAAAATCCACACGTTCCCGGAGTGCCAGATCGACGATCCGGGCGAATGCGGTAAACGGCGCTTCGGCGAGGCGTCCGGCCAACTCCGGCAGGTCGCGGCCGAGGCCGAGAAACGCGCTGCCCAGATGCAGGTCGGCACAGTGGATGAATTTCACCGCCGCCGCCAAAGCTTCCCCCCTTTTCTTCTGTGCCGCGGATTACTGCAGCAGGGGTTCACGGTTTTCCATGACGCCCGCCGTTTCCACCGGAGTTTTGCCGATGTAGATCTGGCGGGGACGGACGATCTTGGTGTCGCTGCCGATCATCTCTTTCCAATGGGCGATCCAGCCGGGCAGGCGCGCCAGCGCGAACATCACCGTGAACATGTTTTCCGGAATGCCCAGCGCCCGGTAGAGGATGCCGGTGTAGAAGTCCACATTGGGGTAGAGGTTGCGTTCGATGAAGTAGGGATCGCTCAGCGCCGCCTCCTCCACTTCGCGCGCCACGTCGAGCAGCGGGTCGGTGTAGTGGGTCCGCTCCAGATAGGCGTGGCACTCGCGCTTGATGATCGCCGCGCGCGGGTCGTAGGTCTTGTAGACCCGGTGGCCGAATCCCATCAGCCGGAAGGGATTGTTCTTGTCCTTTGCCATGTTGAGAAACTTCTTCACATCCCCGTCCTGCTGGATCATCTTGAGCATCTCGATCACCGCCTGGTTGGCGCCGCCGTGGAGCGGGCCCGAGAGCGCCGAGATTCCTGCCGAGATGGTCGCGTAGAGGTTCACCTGCGCGCTGCCGATGGTGCGCACCGCCGTGGTCGAGCAGTTCTGCTCGTGGTCGGCGTGCAGGATGAACAGCATATTCAGAATCCG
>CAZPWP010000368.1:0-2341 GCA_964590295.1 uncultured Victivallis sp. | reverse complement strand
TTGTCCTTGCAGTAGGGCAGGCTCGGGAAGGATCCGCCGTAGATCGACGAGCAGCCGGTCGCGTTCGCCATGATCATGCGGTTGCCGAACAGCTGGCTGACCAGTTTGACATACGGAGTTTCTCCGCAGCCCGCGCAGGCGCCGCTGAATTCGAAGTACGGACGCAGGAACTGCGAGCCCTTGACCGTCGCCGGATTTGTTCCGCCGAGCACATTGTCGGGCAGCGAGAGGAAAAAGTCGGCGTTGGCGTTCTGGCCCGCGGCACGCTCGTCCGGCGTATGGGTCATGACGATCGCCTTCTCCTTCGTCGGGCAGGTCTCGACGCAGACGCCGCAACCCGTGCAGTCCTCGATGAAGACCTGCATGCGGAACTTCAGCCCGAGCTCCTTCTTGACCGGCGGCTTCGCGTCGACCGTCTCGAACGTGGCCGGAGCACCGACCAGGTCGGCCGGAGCGACCAGTTTCGAACGGATCGCCGCGTGCGGGCACGCCATCACACACTGATTGCACTGGATGCACTTCGCGGAATCCCACTTCGGAACGCTCGGCGCAATACCGCGTTTCTCATACTGCGAGGTGCCGGTCGGCATCGAGCCGTCGTAGCTCATCGCCGAAACCGGAATGCTGTCCCCCTGCTGATGGAGAATCGGCTTCATCAGGGTGTTGGCGAACTTGCCCATTTCCGGAGTGATGGTTTCCATCGCCTCAAACGCGGCAACGCCGTCCAGCGACGCCGGAACCTTAACCTCCTGGAGCATCGCCAGCGCGCGGTCGACGCACATCTGGTTCTGCTTGACGACCTCGTCGCCCTTCTTCTTGAACTTCTTCTCGATTCCGGACTTGATGTAGTTGATCGCGTCATCGGCCGGAATAATGTTGGCCAGCTTGAAGAAGCAGGTCTGCATGATGGTCGAAACATATTTCGCACTGCCGATTTCGAGCGCGAGCTTCAGAGCGTCGATCGTGTAGACCTTGACATGCTTCCTGAGGATCGTCTCCTGCATGTCGCGGGTGAAGCTCTCGAACACCTTGTCGGCCGGGAGTTCACTGTTGATCAGGAAGGTGCCGCCGTCGACGATGCCGGCGAGCATGTCATACCGGCCGATATACGCCTGGTTGTGGCAGGCGACGAAGTTCGGCGCGGTGATGGTGTACTCGCTGGTGATCGGCTTGTTGCCGAAACGCAGGTGCGACACCGTGATGCCGCCGGACTTCTTGGAGTCGTAGGCGAAGTAGGCCTGCACCTTCTTGTCGGTATGGTCGCCGATGATCTTGACCGAGTTCTTGTTGGATCGGACGGTACCGTCGCGGGAGAGGCCCTAGAGCATGCAGGCGGTGGTGCCGGCCGGCTCGGTGACGATCTCCTCATCGATCGGCAGCGAGAGATGGGTCACATCGTCGTTGATGCCAACGGTGAAGTTGCCGGTGCATTTGCCGGCGAGGTGCTTGTAGACCGCGAACACCATCGACGGAGTGAACTCCTTGCTGGCGAGACCGTAACGGCCGCCGATGACGGTGACATCCCTGCGGTCGGCCAGCGCTGCCTTGACATCGAGGAAGAGCGGCTCGCCGAGCGAACCGGGCTCCTTGCAGCGGTCGAGCACCGCGATCTTCTTTGCGGTGGCTGGAATCGCCTTGACGAAGACATCCGCGGCGAACGGCCGGTAGAGGCGGACCTTCAGCAGACCGAGCTTTTCACCCTTCGCGTTCAGGTAGTTGATCGCCTCTTCGATGGTTTCGCAGCCGGACCCCATCGCCACGATGACGCGGTCGGCATCCGGCGCTCCGACGTAGTCGAAGAGGTGGAGCTGACGGCCGGTGAGCGCGGCAACCTTGTCCATGTACTTCTGGACGATCCCCGGCAATGCGGCGTAGGTGGCATTGGTGGTTTCACGACCCTGGAAGTAGACATCCGGATTCTGCGCCGCCATCTTGGCATAAGGCGCTTCCGGCCGCAGAGCGCGGTTGCGGAACCGCTCGACATACTTCATATCGAGCAGCGACTTCATATCGGAGTAGTCGAGCAGCTCCACCTTCTGGAATTCATGCGAGGTGCGGAATCCGTCGAAGAAGGCAAGGAAGGGGATTTCGCTTTCGAGGGTGGCCAGATGGGCGACCAGCGCGAGATCGTGGGTCTCCTGAATGCTCGCGGCGGAGGTCATCGCAAAACCGGTGGCGCGGCAGCTCATCACGTCGGAGTGGTCGCCGAAGATCGACAGCGACTGGGCGGCGAGCGCACGGGCCGAAACGTGGAAGACGGTCGGGAGCATTTCACCGGCGATCTTGTACATGTTCGGAATCATCAGCAGCAGTCCCTGACTGGCGGTGTAGGTGGTGGTCA
>CAZPWP010000367.1:0-2345 GCA_964590295.1 uncultured Victivallis sp. | reverse complement strand
AATGGCGGCGAACCGCGGCTGCCGTCCTACCGGCTCAAACTGGCGACCGCGGGGGCGGAGATCCGCCGTCTCTCACTGGCCGATCTGCCCGACAGCGACGAGAACCACTACGGGCTGAACGGCTCGCCGACGCAGGTGATCCGCATCTTCCCGCCGGAAACCGGGGGGGAGCACGAAATCTGGGAGGGGAGCGGTCCGGAACTGGCCGGAAAGCTCTACTCGTACCTTGCCGATCACAAATTCCTGCAGCAGCCGAGGTAGTTCAAAATGGCGCGAATCGTTGTAAACATGGCAAACCTCGACCCGGCGCGGGCGAAGGCGATCGTCGAAATCTGTCCGTTCGGCGCAATGGAGTACGTCGACGGCAAGATCATCATCAACGGCAGCTGCCGGATGTGCCGGCTCTGCCTCAAGCGCGACACCGGCGGGGCGGTCCGGTTCGAAGACACCCCGCGCCCGGTGATCGACAAGTCGAAGTGGAAGGGCATCGCGGTCTACGCCGAACTCTCCGGCGGCGCGCTTCACCCGGTTTCGCTCGAACTGCTCGGCAAGGCGCGGGAACTCGCCGCCAGGGTCGGGCAGGAGGTTTATGCGGTACTGCCCGGCGCCGCCTGCGACGCGGCCGCGAAACAGCTGGTCGCCTACGGCGCCGACCGCGTGTACGTCTACGAGCATCCGGAACTGGAGAACTTCCGCATCGAACCCTACAGCGCGGTGGTCGAGGATTTCATCGCCAAGGTTCATCCGGCGGTGCTTCTCGCGGGCGGCACTCCGATCGGCCGGACGCTGGCGCCGCGGCTGGCGGCCCGTTTCCGCACCGGACTCACCGCCGACTGCACGGTGCTGGACATCAAGGAGAACACCGATCTCGAGCAGATCCGGCCCGCCTTCGGCGGCAACATCATGGCGCACATCAACACCCCCAACCACCGGCCGCAGTTCGCGACGGTGCGCTACAAGATCTTCGCTCTGCCGGAGCCGGTGGAGAACCCCGCCGGCGCGATCGAACGCTGTTCCGTCGATCCGTCGAAGCTGGCGAGCGACATTCGGGTGCTCGCGGTCGACCCGAAATCGCCCGAGGTTGGCATTGAGGAGGCCGAAGTGATCGTCGCCGTCGGGCGCGGCGTCAAGAAGCAGGAGGATCTGGAACTCTTCCGGCGGCTCGCGGCGAAGCTCAACGGCCAGCTCGCCGGAACCCGCTGCCTGATCGAAAACGGCTGGCTCGACCACCGCTGCCAGATCGGACTCTCCGGGCGGACGGTCAGTCCGAAGCTGATCCTCTGCTGCGGTATCTCCGGCTCGGTGCAGTTCGTGGCGGGGATGAAGGGAGCCGAAAAGATCATCGCCGTCAACACCGACCCCGCCGTTCCGATTTTCAATGTCGCCCACATCGGAATCGTCGGCGACCTGTACGAAGTTCTGCCGAGATTGGAAATACTGATTGCCGGGGGAGGCGCGCGCTGAAATGAATTTTACGAAGATCACTCCTGAAATGCTTGCCGAAATCCGCGGTCTCGCCGAAGAGGTGATTCCCGGTCCGGAGATTCACGACGATTTCTGCCACGATGAACTCGCCGGAATCCGCTGCCGCCCCGAAGTGCTGGTGCGGGCTCGTTCGACCGAAGAGGTTTCGCGTGTGATGAAATATGCGTATGAGCACCATGTGCCGGTCACGCCCCGGGGACAGGGCACCGGTCTGGTCGGCGGCTCCGTCGCCCGCTGCGGCGGAATCATGCTCGACCTCTCGAAGATGAACCGGGTGCTCGAAGTGGATGAGGAGAACCTGACGCTGACGCTGGAGCCGGGGGTGCTCCTGATGGAGATCGCCGCGCTGGTCGAGCCGATGGGGCTCTTCTACCCGCCGGATCCCGGTGAGAAGTCCGCGACGATCGGCGGCAACATCAGCACCAACGCCGGCGGCATGCGCGCGGTGAAATACGGCGTCACCCGCGACTATGTGCGCGGTCTGGAGGTGGTTCTGCCCGACGGCCGGGTAATCGAGCTCGGCGGCAAGGTGGTCAAGAACAGCTCAGGCTACAGTCTGCTCAATCTGATCGTCGGCTCCGAAGGGACGCTTGGAATCGTCACGAAGGCGATTCTGCGTCTGCTGCCTTTGCCGCGCAAGGCGATCAGTCTGCTGGTGCCGTTCCCGGACCTCGCTTCGGCAATCGAAACGGTGCCGCTCATCATCAAATCGAAGGCGATTCCGACCGCGATCGAATTCATGGAAAAATCGGTGATTCTGGCGGCGGAGGAGTTTCTCGGCCGGGCCTATCCGGACAAGAGCGCCGACGCCTATCTGCTGCTGACCTTCGACGGAAACAGCCGCGAGGAGATCGAATCCG
>CAZPWP010000366.1:0-2357 GCA_964590295.1 uncultured Victivallis sp. | reverse complement strand
AGTTCAGCGGGCGCTTTGCCGACGGCATTGGAAACATCCGCTCTCGTATCACAGATGACATTCTGGAGTTTTTCGATCCGTATATATTCCCAAAGATGTTCGACCGGATTCAAGCAAAAACTCCCTCAACTTAACAATTAATTATACACAGAAAGCAATTCGTGTCAAGAGGGAAAGAGAGAAAAAAGAGAGATTTTACAGAAAGGGACACACCTGTCCTAACAAAACTTTTAGGGGTCTTCACGGGAATTTGTGGGTAAATCAGAGCGAGATCGATCAGAACCCGCCGTCAGTCAAACGGCAATCCGGTATAACCGCTCCCGTTGGTCGCTTTTATTCCGTTTGCCGTTTGACAGCCGCCGGAACCTGATGGGAATACGGCTTTTGTCGGTTCGGAAAGAAAAATGTTTTTTCTTCCGAATCCTGTAATATATTTTCCCGATTCATCCGTCACTTTGCTTGGATGTCAAAAAAATCACGCTCAAACGGAGCGTAACTCACCCCCAAATTCTGGGGAAGAGGCCTTTTTTCCAACGTTTTCCGAAAACTTTTTTTTCGGGAAACATCACTTTCCCTGTTCAGACGGGTTCCCGAAGCTGTCAAGTTTCAAACGGAATCATAGGGAGCAATGCGACCGGTTATGCCGGATTGGGACTTGACTGCACAAGGGGGGCCGGATATTTCCTCGCCATTTTTACACAAACTGCAGAAGACCCAAAAAACGAAAAAATCGCGGATCCGACGGCGAGGAAAGTGACGGGGGCCGATTGAACTTTGTCCCGTGAGGGTGTATGTTATCAAAATGCGGGAGCGTTTCGGAATCATGGAGAGCACTTCGTCAAATGCGGAACGGTTGGCCTCCGCCTGTGTCTTGAGCATCGCCGGCGGTTTTCTGGATATCTACACCTGCCTCTGCCGGGGCCGGGTCTTCGCCAATGCGGTGACCGGCAACATGGCGCTGTTCGGCTACCACCTCTTCTTTCTGCACTGGACGGAGTGTGCGAAGTATCTGCTGGCCATTCTCTGCTACGCGGTCGGCATCTTCATCGCCGATCTGGTCCAACCGGCGCATGCCCGCGTCGCGGCGGCTCTCGTGGCACCAGACGGTGATTCTGCTGGAGTTCCCCTGCCTCGCGCCGGTCTGTTTCATGCCGGGGGGAAATTCGATTTTCAGGTGAACGGGGTGATCTCGTTCGTCTGCGCGATGCTGGTGCAGACCTTCCGGCGGGTGAGGGGGCTGCCGTTCGCCTCGACCATGTGCACCGGGAATCTGCGCAACGGCACCGATGCTCTGTACCGTTCGGTGTTTGAGCAGGAACGCGGCGAACTTCGCAAGGCGCTGCACTATTACGGCGTCATTCTCTGCTTCATTCTCGTCGCGGCGGCGGGAGCGTTTCTGCTGCGGGAGTTCGGCCGTTACATTTTTCTGGTGGTCCCGGCGGGGATTGCGACGGTCTTTTTCCTGATCCTGTCGCGCCGGGAGCAGGGCGGTCTGGCGGCCGAGGTTCCGGCGGTTCCTGGACGCCGTCGTGCGGAAATAACGGAGAGGCCGTGCGGCGGAATGTGCCGCCGCGGCCGACTCTCCCTGAAATATAAGGAGTCGAAATCATGGAAACAGTCCCCAGGTCAATGCGACTGCATATCGCCCTCTTCGGGCGTACCAATGTCGGCAAATCCAGCTTCCTGAATATGATCTCCGGCCAGCAGGCCGCCATTACCTCGCCGATTCCCGGCACCACCACCGACGTGGTTGAGAAGGCGATGGAGCTTCTGCCGCTCGGGCCGGTGGTCTTTCTCGACACCGCCGGAATCGACGACACCAGCGAACTCGGCGCGGAACGGATCAAGCGGACCATGCGGGTGTTCACCCGGGCCGACATCGTGGTGATCCTCTGCGAGGCGGGCGTGTGGGGAGCGCCCGAGGAGCGGATTCTCTCCGAAGCGAAGGAACGGAAGACCCCGATCGTCGCCGTTGTCGGCAAAGCGGATCTGCGCGCGCCGGACACCACCTTTCTCGAGCTGCTTCGCTCGAAGGGAATCTCCTCGGTGGCGGTGGCGGACAACCTTGCGCCTGCGCGGCGCGAAGCATGTGCGGCCGATTTCAAGCGCGCCCTGATCGACTGCTGCCCGGAGGATTTTCTCACGGTTCCGCCGCTGATCGGCGACCTGCTGCCACCGGGAGGTCTGGCCGCGCTCATCGTGCCGATCGACCTGGAGGCGCCGAAGGGTCGGCTGATTCTGCCGCAGGTGCAGACGATCCGCGACGCGCTCGACGCGGACACCGCGGCGCTGGTGGTCAAGGAGCGGGAATACCCGATGATGCTCGCCCGGCTGAAGATACCGCCGGACCTCGCGGT
>CAZPWP010000365.1:559-2363 GCA_964590295.1 uncultured Victivallis sp. | reverse complement strand
ACAGAGCGTGAAAGAGGTGTGACGTATGGCAAAGACCGTCGAAGAGGCTTTTTTTTCACTCCTCTAAAAGTTTGTTGGGACAGGTGTGTCGTCCGGATCGCGTTTAAAGCGTCGCCGCCCGCCGGTAGCCCCAGTCGATCAGCTTGCGGCAGAAACGGTCGCGGTCACGTGCCGACTTGAAACCGGTCACACATCCTAAAATCCGCCGTCCGTCCCGCAGTACACTGAAGGTGAGGCAGCTGCCGGCATCGGCGGTGTAGCCGGTCTTGAGCCCGTCGACTCCCGGCCAGCGCGGATTGACCAGCCTGTTGGTCGTCGTGAGGATCGTTTTCTTATCCCCCTCCCGGATCGAATCCTGTTTGGTGGTGCTCCACTGCATCACCGGAGGATACTCCAGAAGCTGTTCGCCCACCACCACCATGTCGCGGGCGCAGCTCTGTGAATTGCCGAGCTTCTTATCCTTGAGACCGCACGGACTCACGAACTTCGAATGGTTCATACCGAGCGAAAGCGCCCGCTGATTCATGCGGGCGATGAAGTGTTCCACGTCGCCGCCGATGAATTCGGCAATCTGCGTCGCCGCGTCGTTGGCACTCTTGATCGTCACCGCTTTCAACAGGTCCGAAAGCGGGAAGGTCTCCCGCGGGTCGAGCCAGACGATTCCGGTTCGCGGCACTTTCAGGACCGTCCGGGTGATCTGTACCGGCGTGTCGAGCGAAATCGACGGATTTTTCTCCAGCTCCTCGAACGTGACCAGAAGCGTCATCATCTTCACCATCGACGCGACCGGTACCATCTTGAACGAATCTTTTTCCCACAGCACATTACGGGTATTGAGATCCACCATGATTCCGGTTTTCGCTCCGCTGCTGCCTGGCACCACACTGGCGGGGAGATCCCCCCGCACCGCCGTCGCAAAATTGAACGGCTGCCCGAAATTCGGATTTCCGGTCGGCTTTTTGTAGCGGTAGACCGGCGGCGGAGGCGATTCCGGGGCTTTCGCCACGGGTTTTGCCGCCGCCTTGCGGGAAGAACCGAAGAGCCGGCTCCAGGAACCCGGTTTCTCCGCCGCTTCCGCCGTTTGCGCAGGAGCTGCGGCAACCGGTTCTCCGCCCCGCTCCGTTTCCGCATCACGGTTGAAGACAAACAGCTTGATCAGCAGAACGTGCGCAGCGATAATGATAATCAGCAGCACCGCAAAGAGCTGTACTCTGGCGCGGGTCACTTCGTTCATGGTTCCGCCGACCTCCTCAGACGGTCTGGACCATCGCCTGGTCCCGCCGGAAAACGCCGCGGGCCGCGGCCCGGTTCATCGCACTGATCAGCGCCGCGATCGCGGCCCGGTCGATGTTGGAGTGCTCCCCGGCACCGTAGACCAGCTCCTTGTGCTCCGGTGTGTCGCCGCAGCGGAGACCGATGAACGCCATCGCCCGGGCATCGGCATCCTTGCCGAGGGTGCGTTCGGAGAAGTCCTCCAGCTTGAAGAAGGGCATCAGCCCGGAACTCTTCAGGGCGTGCACCACCGCCGAAAGCGGTCCGTTGCCCTGGCCGGTCAGCTCGTACTTCTCATCGCCGATGTACCAGGTGAAGTCGGAGCCGGAACGGTCGCCGACCGAAGCGCGGCGGTAATCCTCCATCCGGTAGGGACCGACGATATTGACGAAATTCTCGTCGAAGATCCGGCGCAGCTCTTCGGAGTTGATCTCGCCGCCGGTCCGGTCGATGTATTCCTGCACCACTGCGCCGATCTCCGGATGCATCGTCTTCGGCGGGTAGATGCCGAACTTCTTCTCCAGCACATAGA
>CAZPWP010000365.1:0-549 GCA_964590295.1 uncultured Victivallis sp. | reverse complement strand
CGCCTTTGCCGGACTGGCTGTTGATGCGGATCAGCTTCTCATACTGCCGGCCGAGATCGGAGGGATCTATATGCAGATAGGGGATCTTCCAGCCCTGCTGGAAAAACTCGCTGATCTCCTTCCGGTGTTCGAGGCCCTTGCGGATCGCGTCCTGGTGCGAACCGGAAAACGCGGTGAAGACCAGATCTCCGGCGTAGGGGTGGCGCGGATGCACCTCGATTCCGGAGTTGCGTTCAACGATCCGCACGATCTCCGGGAGGTTGCTGAAATTGAGTCCGGTCTTGACGCCGCGTGATTCGAGGTTGAGCGCCAGCACGGAAATGTCGAGGTTCCCGGTCCGTTCGCCATGGCCGAAGATGGTTCCCTCGACCCGGGTTGCTCCGGCGAGCAGCGCGAGTTCGGTCGCCGCGACCGCGCAGCCTTGGTCGTTGTGGGCGTGCAGACTGATCGTGGTCTTCGCCAGATAGGGATACTTGCGGCAGAAAAGTTCGATCATGTCGGCGTACTGGTTGGGGGAACGCCGTTCCACCGTCGCGGGCAGGTTGAGGA
>CAZPWP010000364.1:0-2378 GCA_964590295.1 uncultured Victivallis sp. | reverse complement strand
CAAATAGTCTTGTGTCTCAACACGAGCGGGAGTCCGACTTTCCGGGCTCCCGTTTTTCTTTCATGTGTGCGCCCGGCATGGCGTACGACGACCGGGGAAGGCTGCAGCAGCGCATCCGCCCGGCCGGGCGCCTGCTTTTCAGAGGATCTCCAGCTCGAAGGTGGGCGCCGGCAGTCCGGCGCCGTTGCGCAGCAGCGCCCCCTGCGGATTGTCCGCCCACGCGTAGCGGAGCCGGCGGGGCCGCCCGGAGCCGGAATACGGCAGAAGCAGCCCATCCCCGGTGATCTCCGCCTCCACCGGCCGGAATTTCCCATCCGCCCCGGCGACGGCGAACAGCGTGGGACCGGGGTCGAACCGCAGTCCCTCCGCACAGCGCCGGAACCGGAGGCGAACCGCCTCCCCTTCAAAGACCGCGGCGAGCGGCATCGGACCGTTCTCCACCAGATTCACCCCGTATTCGTGACGGAGGCTGAGGCGGGCGAGCCGTTCCCCGACCTCGCGCTTGCGCTTCGGATGAATCTCCTCCCCGTCACCGAGGTCCAGCGTCACGGCGAAATCGTTCCCGGTCGCCTCGGCGGCAAACTGCTGCCCGACACGGAGCCGCGCCCAGCTGCTCGCTTCCTCGTAAGCCGCCCCGGCGTGATAGCCGGGCAGCTGTACCTGATAGAAGGGGAACTCCCCCTGCCCCCACGCCCGGCGCCAGTCGTCGATCAGGGCGCGCATCAACCCGCCGTACGCCCGGTTTCGGCGGAGCGTATTGTGTTCGCCCTGATACCAGATCACTCCGCGCATCGCATAGGGAATCAGAGGCGCGATCATGTTGTCATACAGCACGCAGGGCATGTTGCACGTGCCGTAAAGCTCCTCCGTGCCCGGCTCCGGAGCCGCAACCGGCGGCGGCGTGACGATCCCCATGTTGAATTCGGTCGCGTAACGCCACTCTCCGGAGAGTTTGAGACCTTTTTCCGGCTCTTCCCCGAGAGGATACAGCAACATGGCGTCCGCCGGACCGATCAGCCCGCCGTCGAACAGGAAGGAGTAGGCACGCACCGCAATGACCGCCCGCCCGGCTCGGACCAGCTCCGGCGGAACCGGATACTCCCGCGGTTCGCACCATACATTCGTATCAAAGCCGGAGCCGGTCGCCCCGACCTGCACCCCGTTGAAGTAGGTGACGTCATGTTTGTCCACCGCACCGATCGCCAGCGTCAGCGGACGCCCCTCCCAGTCGGCCGGAATCTCGACTTCACGTCGAAACCAGAGCACGCCGTTATATTTTTCCCCCATCCGGTTCCAGCGGTTGGGCAGATTCATCCGCTTCCAGCCGGAATCGTCGAACTCCGGCGCCGCCCAGCCTTTGCCGAAGCCGTCGTTTTCCGGGCAGCCGGTCGTCCGGAGAATCTCTTCCAATCCCGCAAGATGGGCGGCGATCGGGACGTCGCGGTCACAACCGGCGCTCCAGCGCTCCGGTCGAAACATCTCCGCCTCCAGCTCCAGCACCAGATCGCGAAAGTCCGGATTGCGCAGCAGCGCCTCGCGGCTGCACCACGCCATCGCATCGGTCCCGCCCCAGGAGGAGTGGAGAATCCCCACCGTCACACCGAGCTTCGCCGCCACTTCGCGGGCGAAATAGAAAGCCGCCGCGGAGAACACGCCGCCGCCGCTTTCGGAACGCATCCAGCGGGCGCGGAATTCAGCGCGTCCCCCGGTTCTGGCACAGCAGGGAACGGTGAGCATCCGGACCGAGTCGCACTTTGCCGCATCCGCCGCCGCCTCCGGACCGACGCTGTCGAGCGACATTGCCATGTTCGACTGCCCGGAGGCCAGCCACACCTCGCCGACCATGATCTCCTTCAGGAGACGGCGCTCCCCGCGATCGAGCAGCTCCGCCTCGAGCACAAACGGCCCGCCCGCCTCGCCGGGAGGGAATCGGACCAGAAATCTGCCGTCCGGCGTCGAGAGCACCCGCCGGCACTCTCCGCGGAAACGGACCTCCACCATCGTGCGCGGATCGGCCGTTCCCCAAACCGGAATCGGCATTCTCCGCTGCAGAACCGCATAATCCGAAAAGACGGAAGCAAATCGAATCATATCGTCCTCTCTCGAAAAAAACGAAAGGAAGCGGCGGTGCCGCTTCCTCCCCGGGAGCCGCCTCCCTTATCCTTTGACCGCGCCTGACGACAGACCGCGTATGAAAAGCTTCATGCAGAAGACAAACAGAATCACCAGCGGAATGGAGGCGATCGTGTATCCCGCCATCAGCTGCCCCCAGTTCTTGGTGTACTCGCCCTCCAGGTGGAGCAGCGCCACCGCGATCGTCTGCAGATTGGTGTCGCGCAGATAGAGCAGGGGAGAGACGAAATTGTTCCACTGACCGA
>CAZPWP010000363.1:0-2393 GCA_964590295.1 uncultured Victivallis sp. | reverse complement strand
TCCGCCGCGGCGCCCGCCGCGGAAAAGGAGGCGGCCGAACCGCCGCCGATCAAACGTCCGCCGGGGAAATTCCCTAAAATTATCTGAATTTTTCCCGCTTTTGAGTGGACAATCGCGGGGAAATGTGATAAAGTACGTCCGGATCAACGGCAAACGGGTTTTGTTTCCAACAACAACAATTTTTCAGGAGTCCGTCATCTATGAAAAAATTCCTTCTGGTCTTGAGTCTTGCAGGGTGCCTCTTCGCCGCCGCGCCGGCGCAGGCGGCCGGAACCGGTACCGATTCCGAACTCGCCGACAAGCTCCTGCTCTACATTCCCAACCGCCTGATGGACGCGCTGGATATGTTCACCGTCAACCTGGGCGTCGGCCCGGTCATCGAAGCGCAGCTGATGGCCACCCGCGCGGTCTGGGGCGGCGCCGGCATCGGGCTCTCCTACAAGGCCTACAAGGCGCACAACCGCCAGTACGGATTCGGCCTCGAAGAGGGATGGTACTGGTCGTTCCTCACCATCAGCGAGGAGAACTACAGCGTGATCGACAGCACGCCGCTGGTCAGGAAATACATCGAAAACCGCGCCGGTTTCCCCACCCCCGACATGCGGATCTACGACTTCTTCGAAGGCAAGCGCGACTACTGGGCCATCGGCGGTTCGCTGGGCGGCCTGATCACCGGCGACCTCTACATCCATCCGGTGGAGTGGGTCGACTTCGCGCTCGGATTCTTCTTCATCGACATCAAGGGTGACGATTTCACCTTTGACAGTTTCCGGTAAGTTCCGGCGGGCAGAGAGAGGGGCGGGTATTTCCGGGAGGGTTCCGGAAGTACCCGTTCGACGTTTCATGGCGGATGGGAAGAGGAGATTTCGCTGCCTGCGCTGCGGCAACTGCTGCCGCTGGCCGGGAGCGGTCCGGGTCGGAGAAGCCGAAATCGATGCGATCGCGGCGTTTCTCGGCATGTCGACCGGACGTTTTCTGGAGGAGTGCACCACGCTGCTGCCGGACCGGAGCGGACTTTCGCTGACGGAGAAGGCCGACGGCAGCTGCCGGTTCCTGGAGGAGGGGGATCCCGCCCGGTGCGGAATCGATCCGGCGAAACCGGCCCAGTGCCGGCGTTTCCCGGAGCACTGGAACTTCCCCGGCTGGGAACGGGAGTGCGCGGGCGGCAACGCTTTGCAGCAAACGGCGGAGGCGGACGCGGCCTCCGCGGAAAACAAGCCACACAGGAGGGCGGAATGAAGAAACTGGGGACGATGATCGTGCTTTCCGGTCCGAGCGGCGTCGGGAAATCCACCCTGGTCGGAGAGGTCCGCCGCGCCATGCCGGAGCTGGAGTTCTCCATCTCCTGCACGACGCGGAGACCGCGCCCGGGCGAACAGCACGGCGTACACTACTACTTTCTGGAGCCGGAGGAGTTCGAGCGCCGGGTCGCCGCGGGGGAATTCATCGAACATGCCGGCGTTTTCGCCAACCGTTACGGCACCCTCAGGAGCGAGGTGCTCGACCGGATCCGCCGCGGCAGTCCGGTCGTGCTCGACATCGACGTGCAGGGAGCGAAACAGATCCGCGCCGCCGCCCGGCGCGACCCGGAACTGGCCCGCGCCACCGTGTTCGTCTTCATCGGACCGCCCTCGGTGGCGGTGCTGGAGAGCCGTCTCCGCGGCCGGGCCTCCGACTCCGAGGAGCAGATTCAGCTGCGGCTGGCCGGAGCGCGGCGCGAACTCGCCTGCTGGAATTTGTACGACTATCTGGTCATCAACGACAATCTTGACGACGCGGCGGAGGCGATGACCGGGCTGTTCCGCTCTTTCGCCCTCCGCACCGCGGCGCTGCCGGAGGAGCTGTTCCATGAATAGGAGGATCGTTCTCGGCGTCACCGGCGGAATCGCGGCCTACAAGGCGGCGGATCTCTGCGGCAAACTGGTCCGGCACAGTTTCGACGTGCAGGTCATCATGACGGAAAACGCCCGGAAATTCGTCACGGAACTCACCTTCCGCACCCTCTCCCGCCGTCCGGTGGTGACCTCGCTGTGGGAGGCGCCGGAGTGGCGGCCGGAACATGTCGCGCTCGCCTCGCAGTGCGATCTCTTCGCCGTCGTCCCCGCCACCGCGAACTTCATCGCCAAGCTCGCCTGCGGCGTCGCCGACGATGCGCTGACCGCCTTCGGCGCGACCTTCAACGGGAAGACGCTGCTGGCTCCCGCGATGAATCCCCGGATGTGGGCGCACGCCGCCTGCCGGGAGAATGTCGAAACGCTCCGGCGGCGCGGCGTCCTCTTCATCGGACCGGCGACGGGCCGGGTCGCCTGCGGGGACGACGGTCCCGGCCGCATGACGGCGCCGGAGGAGATTTTCGCGGAAATCCTCCACATTCTGGAGCGGGAGGGCGAATG
>CAZPWP010000362.1:0-2415 GCA_964590295.1 uncultured Victivallis sp. | reverse complement strand
ATGATGGACAACGACTTCAGAAGCGCCCGGAAAAACGGGAACCGGCCCGCTTATGAGGGAGAGAAGAAAAAATTCTCTCTTTTCTTCACCCTTTTCCCTTTTTCCTTTGAGGTGTATCCGATGAAACTGTCCGATTTGCTCCGCCCGGTCACGCCGGGGAGGTGCTCCCGCAAACGGTGTTACGAACCGTCGAAGCGGCCGGCGACGGCTTGGCCCGCGCCCTGTTAAGCGCGGTCAGCGCCGCGAGCGCATGTCTCCATGGCTTGGCCCGCACCCTGTTCAGGTATCGCCCTGCTCCCCTCTCGCCATGGGGCTCGCCGGGCGCATACTTTCATCGCGGCGTTTTTCTCAAAATACGTTCATTTCCGGCAAGAACCGTCGAAGAGGCAAAAGAATTGCAGTTTAAAGTACACAGGATCCATCCCCGCCGGGGCCGGTTCCGCAGGATCATCTGATCCGCAGGGCAGAATCTTCCGGCCGTTTTCTCCCGGCGCCGTTCCGGAAAAGGAACAGGATTTCTCTTCGCAAATCGACGGCAACGTGTTGCAATTCGCAAATGGCGCGTTATATTACATCCGACCGAATCTGTATCGAATCACGAAGGGTTGGAAAACGATGGGCAGCGCAACGGCCGGAAACGTCGACATGGAAGCACAGGCATCAGGGTTCCGTGTCCGCTATATCTTCTATTTTGCCGGTCTCCTGCTGCTCTTCCTCGCGGTACTCTCCTACACGCCCGCCGACGGCACCTCGATCACCGGCGGCATCGACGCGCCCCCGCGGAACTGGATCGGAAACCTCGGCGCATTCCTCGCCTACGGCCTCTTCCATCTCTTCGGCCTGACCACCTATGCCCTGCTCGGACTCGCCCTGCTGCGGGGGATCCGGACATTGCTGCCGGGCCGCGGGCGGCCGATGCTCTTCCTCACGGGCGAGCTGATGCTGCTCTTCGGGCTGATGCTGCTCTTCGCCCTTTCCCCCCATCCCTTCGCCTATGTCACCGACCGCCTCGGCATCGGCCGGGCGGGCGTTCCGGAGCTCGCTCTCGCCGGCGGTGCCATCGGGCAGGTTCTCGCCGCCCCGCCGGTCGAGGCCTTCTCCCTGCCGGAAGGGGTCCTGCGCAATCTGATCGGCGCGGTCGGCACGATGATTTTCGGCTGGACGCTGGTCACCGGCGGGTTGATCGTCATCTATTTCTCCGACTGGCATACCCTCTTCCGGAATCATATCCTCAACCTCCAGCCGGACCTCGCACCCGTTGCGGAAGACGGGGAATCGCCCCCGATCCCCGCGCCCGTCCCGACCACCGCAGCGGTGCCGGCGGCAGGCCCCGCGCCCGTCCCGGCAACCGCAGCGTCGTCGTCCGCGCCCCCCATCCCGGGCGGACTTTTCGGCAGCGCCCGCGCGGCGCTGATCGCATTGCGGGAACGGCATCAGCAGGAAGGCGCCCCGGTCGGAGTGCCGGAAGAGCTGCCCCAGCCCTCCGGCGCAGCCGCCGTTTCCCCGGAACCGGCCCCCGCGGCGCCGCCCGCCCCCCCCGCGGCGGTGCCGCCGCCGCCCGCACCCGCACCGCCTGCGCCTCCGGCAGCGGCGGAACCCGCAACACCGCTCCGGAATATCGAAGTCAACGCGAAAGTCATTGAACCGGGGCGGAAACCCGTCGCAAAACAGATGCCGGAGTACACCCTCCCGCCGATCACGATGCTCGGCAAGGGGACCGATGCCGTCGGGGAGGCGCCCGAAGCGATCGAAGGGGCGACTCTGCTGCTGCAGCGGACGCTCGACAGCTTCAAGATTCCCGGCCAGGTGGTCGGCCACATCTCCGGACCCCGGATCACCCGCTACGAAATCAGCCTCGCCGAAGGGGTCAACGTCAAGAAGGTCGAACAGATCGCCAGCAACATCGCGATGAATCTCTCCGCGCCGAGCATCCGTGTGCTCGCGCCGATTCCCGGCCGGAACGTGGTCGGCGTCGAGGTGCCCAACACCCGCAGCGAAGCCGTCTACATGCGCGCGGTCATGGAAACCGAGGCGTGGAACGGCAAGGCGGCGATTCCGATCGTGCTCGGCAAGGATGTCGCCAGCAAGCCGGTGGTGCTCGATCTGGCCAAGGCGCCGCACCTGCTGATCGCCGGTTCCACCGGGTCGGGGAAATCCGTCTGCATGAATACGCTCATCATGAGTCTGCTCTTCAAATTCAATCCGGATGACCTGCGCCTCATTATGGTGGACCCGAAGATCGTCGAATTCGAGGACTACAAGAAGCTGCCCCACCTCATCACCCCGGTGATCAACGACGCGAAGAAGGTGCCCATCGCGCTGCGCTGGGCGGTCACCGAAATGGAGAACCGCTACAAGATTCTCGCCCGCGCCGGCGTCAAGAAGCTGGCGGAATTCAACGCGCTCTCGCGCAAC